>CAZEMW010000362.1:0-3256 GCA_964513105.1 uncultured Fibrobacterota bacterium | reverse complement strand
TTCGTACAGCGACCAAGGAGCAGATTCGAAAAGCCGTAGAAGCACTTTTCAATGTTGAGGTCGATTCCGTAAATACGATGGTCGTCAAAGGTAAAAAGAAAAGAATGGGTCGCAATGTCGGATACCGTCCGACATGGAAGAAGGCGATTGTCAAATTGGCCGAGGGTCAGTCAATCGCGAAATTTGGTGAGGTATAGCAACCGAAGTGGGGGGCCGTTACTCCCCGTGGTAAGGAAGTGGAGTTATCATGCCAGTCAAGACGTACCGACCAGTTACGCCGACGCTGCGATACAAAACGACGAATACGTTCGAGCAGATCTCGACGGATGAACCGCACAAGCCGCTACTCTCTTCAAAGAAGCGAACGAGCGGTCGCAACAACAACGGCCGAATCACCGTTCGTCGACGCGGGGGAGGTCATAAACGCGCGTATCGCAAGGTTGATTTTAAGCGAGACAAATACGGAATTCCCGGTGTCATTGAAACGATCGAATACGATCCCAACCGCTCGGCGAGAATAGCTCTGGTGAAGTATGTCGACGGAGAACGGAGATACATTCTCGCCACGACCAAGATGACGGTTGGTGGTAAGATTCTGGCGGGAGAGGGCAGTGACATTGCCGAAGGAAACAGCCTTCCTCTCCGAGAGATTCCGTTGGGAACGATGATCCATAATATTGAGATGCGGGAGAAAAAGGGCGGTCAGGTAGTTCGATCTGCGGGGGCCTATGCGGTTGTAGTCTCCAAAGAGGGCTCAATGGTTCAGGTGAAACTTCCCTCGGGTGAGGTCCGGAGTTTTCGTGATGCTTGCCACGCAACGGTCGGACAGTTGAGCAATATCGAACACATGAATGTCGTTACCGGATCCGCCGGGAAAAGCCGATGGCTTGGGAAGCGCCCGAAGGTTCGGGGTGTTGCGATGAACCCGGTCGATCATCCGATGGGTGGTGGAGAAGGCAAGACTTCGGGAGGTGGACACCCCGTCTCACCCTGGGGTAAGAAGGCCAAAGGCGAGAAGACCCGGAGAAAAGGTAAGCCCTCGGACAAATATATCGTTCGTAGAAGAAGTAAGAAAGGCTGAGGATAGGAAAACATGGCGCGATCGATCAAGAAAGGTCCATTCATTGACGGACACCTTGAAAAAAAGGTGGTTGATATGGCCCAATCGGGGCAGAAAAAGGTCATCAAAACGTGGTCTCGACGTTCGACCATACTTCCCGAATTTGTTGGGTTGACTTTCGCGGTGCACAACGGGAACAAGTTCATTCCCGTGTATGTTTCCGAGAATATGGTCGGCCATAAACTGGGTGAATTTGCCCCGACACGAACATTTCGCGGGCATGGTGGAAAGAAAACCGACAAAACGGCGAGACGGTAACGAGGAGACGAGATGGAATCGAAAGCTACGGTGAAATATCTGAAATCATCGGCGCAGAAAGCTCGGCTTGTTGCGGATGTGATTCGCGGAAAAATGGTCGGGGATGCACTCAACATTCTTGAGTTCGGGGTGAAAAAGAAAGTCGCTCGGGACATGGCCAAAGTGCTGAAGTCCGCCGTGGCGAATATGCAAAGCAAAAACATGGAAGCCGCGATCGATGCCGAAGAGCTGCGAATAAAGTCGGTGTGTGTTGACTCGGGACCGACGATGAAACGGTTCAGGGCTCGTGCACAGGGCCGTGCCGCGGGGATCCTCAAGCGGACGTGTCACATTTCGGTCACGCTGACGAATTAAGGGAGGATAATTTGGGACAGAAGGCTAATCCTGTCGGTCTGAGACTTGGCATTACACGAACATGGGTCTCGAATTGGTACTCAAGAGACAAATTCTCTGATTACCTTTATGAGGATTTGCTGATCCGCAACTACCTGCGAAAGCGGCTTGAGCACGGCGGACTGGCAACCATCGGAATCGATCGTACCGCCAAAAAGGTGACTGTTACTCTGAATACGTCGAGGCCGGGTATTGTCATCGGAAAAAAGGGTGAAGAGGTCGAGAGGCTTCGTGGGGAGCTGCAGCACCTTACCGGCAAAGACATTCAGATCAATATCAAAGAGGTGAAGAAGCCTGAAATGGATTCGAAACTGGTCGGGGACAATATCGCCCGACAGGTCGAGAAAAGGGTTTCGTACAAGAAGGCGATCAAGAAGTCCATATCGACGGCGATGCGCATGGGTGCCGAGGGAATAAAAATCACGGTCAGTGGCCGTTTGAACGGAGCTGAAATAGCCCGAACTGAAACATACAAAGAGGGGCGAATCCCATTGCATACCCTTCGCGCGGACATCGACTACGCCACTTCGACCGCCCACACCACATATGGATGTGTCGGGATCAAAGTGTGGATCTGTAAGGGAGAAGTGATCAAACGGGCTGAGAAGCCGCGCAACAAAGAAAACGAGAGTGCATCACGTTAATAGAGAGGCGTTGTTGTAATGCTGTCACCTAAGAGAGTCAAATGGCGGAAAGTACAGCGGGGGAGAAGGCGTGGCATGGCCGGTCGCTGCAACAAGCTGTCGTTTGGTGAATACGGTATGCAGGCCGTGGATGCGGCATGGATCGAGAATCGGCAGATCGAGGCTGCCCGTGTGGCGATGACGCGTTTCATCAAACGCGGTGGAAAAATCTGGATCCGCATTTTCCCTGATAAACCGTATACCAAGCATCCCGCCGAATCGAGGATGGGTAAAGGTAAAGGTGCTCCGGAGGGCTGGGTTGCCGTGGTAAAACCGGGTACTATGATGTTTGAAATGTCGGGTGTGTCGCCGCAGATCGCCAAAGAAGCAATGCGACTTGCGGCACAGAAGCTGCCCATTAAAACTAAGTTCGTTGAACTCGCCAGGTAGGACTGATACACATGAAGGCTTCGGAAATTCGTAACTTGTCGGTTGAAGAAATCCGGGAAAAAGTATCCGGGTTGGAGGAGGAGTTCTTCAATCTCCGGTTTCAGGCGAAAATGGGCCAGCTCAGCAATCCTCTTATGTTACGGATGGTGAGACGGGACATCGCCAGAGCTAAAACCGTTTTGCACGAACGCGAAAAGGTCGCATAAGAAATCGGTACCCCTTAGGGCAAGGAAATCTTGATGGTGGAAAGAAATAGCAGAAAAGGCAGAATCGGTGTCGTGGTAAGCGACAAAGCCGATAAGACGGTAATTGTCAGTGTACAAAACCGAATTGTTCATGCGAAATACGGCAAGACTATTAGGTACACGAAAAGGTTTGCGGCTCACGATGTGAAAAACGAATGCTATGAGGG
>CAZEMW010000361.1:0-4690 GCA_964513105.1 uncultured Fibrobacterota bacterium | reverse complement strand
CCATACCAAAAAGTGGTGGTGACCCTTGACTTCTTACATAACAGCGGAGTCGAGGGAGAGAGAGAGAGCAGTATGCGTAAGATGCTGTGCGAGATTGCCTTATCCCGCCACCTCGGCGGGAAACGGCTGTTTGCGACTCCTGCGTCGAGCCATGGAGTCAATCCAGAGGACAAGCCCGAATCCGAAAAGCGCAAGAAATACGGCAAGCAGGCTCTGGGGACGAGTGAGATAGTCAAAAGCAGGAATAAACGGCCTCGTGCTCACCAGCTTTTCTTTACCGCTCGCCATGATTTCAAATGTCGGATCCTGGAAGGGGAAAATCGCCCACAAGGAAGAGATCAAAAGCCCGGTCATAACCATCGTTGTATGTTTGGGAAAACGATCCATAACCCATGAAAGAACTCGTGCAAACGTGACCAGGCCGACAACGGCCCCCAGCCCGAACGGCACGATAACAAAACTCACATTGTGCAAGAGCGACATGTCATTGCTGAGAGTGACGGCCTCCCAGACATAATTGTATTTCCGCAGTAACAGAAGTATAAACGAGCCGGATATACCGGGGAGAATCCATGCACATACCACCACCGCACCACTGAGCAGCATAAACCACGGCTCGGTGGGAGTTTCCGCCCGAAGGCCGGCAACGACCATTCCCCCCGCGGCAAGACCGCCGAGATACGCCAGAAGGCCTTTAACTCCCGGTACGCCGCTGTCGCGCGCCAGCATGACAATGCTTGCCAGTATGAGACCAAAGAAAAGCCCACGCATGGGTTCGGGATACGCATGAAGCAGCGACGGCAGCGGAATGACTTTTGTGAAAAGGAGTACACCCAACACCTGGCCGGAGAAAATCATGAGGAGGAATCGCCAATGGATATGCCGGAACAGCTCCCCGAACCGAAATCCAAGTGCAAGACGGATTGCTCGAATGTCAAACGAATGGATAGCTTCCACCAGCCGTTTCAACACCCCGGTGATAAGCGCAATGGTTCCCCCGGAAACCCCGGGGACTACTTCGGCCACTCCCATGGCGGCCCCTCGCCATAGTAAACGTGGAACTTCCTTGAAAGATGCCGATTCGGATTGAAATGTGTCGGCTTGCTTTTTATCAACGTCGTTCATTTTTTCCTCTGAATGCATTATATTGGCTCAAAACCACACTGCCGGGACAGACCACCGGATCCGCGCTCCAAAGGTCAATCTGCAGTTTTCGAAATTGGTACGGAGAGACAAAATACCTTCATCCAGGGGCATCGCGCATTTTCATGATTCGCAGGGCAGGGTTTTCCGGGAGTATGGTTTGGGAAAGACGCCGGTCGGACTGCGTGTCGGCAAGTCCGGTCCGGCGTCCGATGGAGCGTCGGTCAGGACATGGCCGACGACAACTCTTCTTTGCTCATACTTCTCCGGGATCGAATGAGCTCCCGTGCATCCTCCACCTTGTCCCACACATTGCACATCAATGCCCCGCGCACGATGCCGTCTTTCAGATAGTATATGGTACCTATTTCGTTTTCCTTCTGCCAGATCGGAACGGTTTCCATCTCAGGATTGATCTCTCCAACCGCCTCATAACCGAAATCAAACAGGTCGGAAAAGAAATAAGGCATATAGTCGTACTTTCGATCGGCTCCGGCCATACACTCGCCGGCGTATTTACCCTGATTGAGCCCATTGTCCCAGTGTTCCACCCGCATCGAGGTGTCCAAACCGGAGAACCTGAATCGAGCGTTGTCGCCCGCAGCGAAAATCGACGAGTCGGAACTTCGGAGGTAGTCATCAACCACGATTCCGTCGTCAACCGTTATTCCTGCCGATTCGGCCAGGTTCGTCTCGGGAGCGATACCGATGCCGGCGACAACAATATCCGTTTCGATCCGTTTACCGCCCGCGGTCTCCACTACATAACGGTTGTTTTCGCTCTTTATTGCGGTCGGACGATCCTGTGACAGGACCCGCACCCCCTTTTCCTCGTACTTTCCGACGATCGCCTCACCCAATCCCCGGGGGAAGACGCGAGCACATAGCCATGATTCGGGAAAAACAATGGTGGTCTGAATATTCTGTCGATTCAATGCCGCGGCAATTTCACTTCCAATAAACCCACCCCCGATCACAACCGCGGATTCGGCATCATCGGCCGTTTTCCTCAACGAAAGGTAATCGTCCATAAACCGGTAATACGATACCCCCGACAGATCTCCCCCCGGGATCGGTAGCCGATGCGGCACTCCTCCGGTAGCAAGAAGGAGCTTATCGTAGTGGTATTCATTTCCCCTTTCATCTTTGACCGCTTTTGGGGAAGCATCAACCTGCGTTATCTTCGTTCCAAGCCGTAATTCCACATCGTTTTCACGATAAAACGACTCGTCCTCAACCACAATGTCCGAAGTTCCCTTGGTGCCGGACCATAAGCTTTTTGTGAGAGGGGGTCGGTGGTACGGAAGGTGGTTTTCTGCACCAATGAGAAGAATCTTCCCAGTTCCGTCATGCTCGCGAATCCCCTCAACAGCCGATACACCGGCGAGACCGGCACCAACGATCACATAGTTGTACTTGTCCTTTTTCATTACTTGCTCCTCTGAACAGTTTGGGCCTTTTGGGTCCAAACTAAAGCAAGCATTGTTCCTCATGGTGCGAAAAGGGCGAATTTCGTCTTTCCTTCCCCGGATTTTCATGGCATAATTAGACTGCCGGCCAGATACATCAACGCGTTTGCCGCTCATATCGCTCAACCGTGAAAGAGGATGAGTTGTGAAACCCCTCGTTCTGTCCATAGTGCTCATTGCCGCTTATGGCGCCACACTTTTCGGGGACTCCTCGTTGCCGCTCGGTGCCCTCGGCCCGCCGCAGCGTAAGATCATAATCGGCACCGAACTCGATTATCCTCCCTACTCTTTTCTGAATGCAGATGATTCGGCCGACGGGCTTAACGTGGAGCTTGTTCGCGCCATATCCGCCGAGATGGGGCTCGAGGTCGAAATTGAGATCGGACCCTGGAACCGGATACGTCGATCCCTCGAGGAGGGGCGAATCGATGCCGTGGTGGGTATGTTTTACTCCGCCCAGCGCGACAGCATAGTGGATTTTACGGTACCATACACCTATGTCGGATACGCACCATTCTTTCCCAAAGGCTCTCCCGCCCCAAAAGAACCGGACGACTTTTCGGGCTCCCGCATAATCGTCATGAAAGACGACATCATGCACGACTACGTGCGAAAACAAGAACTCACCGAGTCAATAATTTCGACGGGTACCGTCCGGGAGGCTCTGCATCTGCTTGCCCGGGGACAGGGGGATTACGCGCTACTGCCCAAGCTCCCCGGGGAACACTGGAAATCGGTGATGCGGTTGGAGGGAGTACTGAAATCCGGTGCTTTGCTCGAGCGTGAGCCCTATTGTATTGCCGTCAAAGAAGGGGACACCGAGCTGGCGTCGATCCTCGGTGAAGGACTTGCGGTTCTGCAAAACAGTGGAGAGCTGAACCGGATCTCGGACAACTGGCTGGGTGTCCTTGAAGGCGGCGTGCGCGCCCGGACTTTCGTCCTTGTTGTTGGCGGCATTCTGCTCCTGGCACTGACGGCGGCGGCCGTCCTCGCGTTGTGGTTTCACACGCTCAGAAACCAGGTCCGCCGACGAACGGCCGACCTACGCCGTGAAATTCAGCAACGAATAGAGGCTGAGAACGCCGCACGCAATGAAGAGGCACGATTTCGGCGGCTTTTCGAGCATTCCAATGATGCCATTTTCATTCATACAACAGAAGGGAAAGTGCTTGAGGTGAATGACCGCGCGTGTGCGATGACCGGCTACACTCGCGAAGAGCTCTGCGCAACTCCCCTCCTGAAGCTTCACCCCGCCGTCGATTACGGGTCCGGTGAGGACGGTCTGAAGGAGACTCTGGAGAAAGGAAATGCACGATTCGAGACCCGGATGCTCCAGAAAAACGGCACCCTGATAGATGCAGAGGTCAGCGCGCGTCTGGTCGATGCGAAAAACGGCATCATCCAGGGGGTTGTTCGCGACATCACGGAACGTCGAAAGAACGAAAAGCTCCTTCGAGAAAACGAAGAACGGTTCCGCCTGTATGTGTCCCACTCCCCCACGGCCATTTTTCTCGCCGATGCTCAGGGCAATTATACATACGCGAATCCGGCCGCGTGCAGCCTCATCGGTTTCTCCTACGAAGAAATCCTGGAACAGAACATTGAAACGCTCACTCATGAAGACGGCCGTGAACAGGCATTGGCGGCATTCGGGAGGCTCTCGGAAGAGGAGAACGCCGAGATTGAGACCACGATGAGAAGAAAAGATGGTGGAAAAGTAGACATCCTCATACAGGCGGCCAAACTCTCGCCGAATCAGTACATCGGCTTCTGTACCGATATCACGCTGCGCAAACAGGCCGAGAAAAACATGAGAACGGCAAAAGAAGCCGCGGAAGACGCAAATCGCGCGAAGAGCGAATTTCTGGCCAATATGAGTCACGAAATCCGTACGCCGATGAACGGGATTATCGGCATGACCGAGCTTGCTCTTACCACAACGAACGAGAATGAACGAAAAGAGTATCTTCAGACCGTTCAATCCTCAGCCCATTCCCTTCTCGTGATTATCAATGAGATTCTGGATTTTTCAAAGATCGAAGCAGGCAAGATCAAACTCTCTCCCGCACCTTTTGACA
>CAZEMW010000360.1:0-4695 GCA_964513105.1 uncultured Fibrobacterota bacterium | reverse complement strand
GGATCGCCTGAATCAACTTCGCGGGTGGCGCTCGCATGCGACACTCTGATTGTCGGAGAGCATTCGGGATTTGATGTGAGTGGGTTGGGGCTGCCGGGCGGATACACCCTTGGGGGAGAGATTAATGGTAACCGGCATGAACAGGGCGGAAGTCACGGCGGGCGTGGAGCCTACGGACGCGATCCTTACGGCAGTGCCGAAAGCCCGGTTTCACCGGGTGCGGGCGGATCATATCCGATTCCGGAAGGCACCTATGGCGGCGCCGGGGGCGGAGTGGTTCGGATTGATGCAAAGGTGGTGCACCTTGACGGGTTCATTTTTGCCGTCGGTGAGCGGGGACAACACGAGAGTACTATTGAGGCGGAGAAAGCACATGCGGGGGGTGCGGGTGGCAGTGTCTGGATAATCGCGGATTCCCTTTCCGGGAGCGGCGCCATCCATGCATACGGAGGCCTCGGCTCGGGTACTTTTCCACAGGGGCGGGGGGGCGGCGGGCGCATAGCGCTTTATGCCTGCACTCTGGATACTGCGCTCCTGGATCTCTCGGTTGCCGGCTTTGAGTCCGGTACGGTTCACATCGGTGACTGCGGCGACGGGGTCGATACGTTGCGCCCAGTGGTGCTGATCGAAAAGCCGCTCAACGGGGCGGCTGTGCGTACGCCGCAGATTGATGTGGAGTGGTCGGTGGATGGGTTCATGCAGACGGACAACCTGTCCGAAACACTTGCGCACGGAATGAATGAAATAGTGCGCTCGGCGGAGAACCCGCTCAATGGGAAAACAGGATGGGACACGATTCTGGTCGAGCTGGACACTGTCGCGCCGGTTGTAAGTATCCAATCTCCCGCGGACTCGGCGGTTCGCGTGGATTCGATTGCCGACGTTGTGTGGTATGTCGACGGGCAGTATCAGATATCGGAACGAACCCAACCCCTCGAGTATGGGTGGAACAGCGTTGTCAGGGCTTCCGAAGACAATGCCGGCAACATTGGTGCCGATACCGTTTCCGTCTATCGTGCCACGCGGGCTCCCGATCTCGTACCGATCACGGTTGTCCCCGTTATTGACTACGACAGTACCGGAGTCGTACTTAACGGGTACGCCGATGTTACGCTTTACAATGCCGGATCTCTCGCGGTGCCGGCGCCGCATCGTCTGGCAATGGTGGAAAACAGCGACGAAAACGATCTCATCGGTGACGAAGAAGACAACCTCCTGGGCGAAATGACGGTCGAAACCGTTATCGTCCCCGGGGATTCACTGGTTGTCACGGTTCCGCTCTCAGGGACTGTCCGGTTCCTGGGAAATCATCTGTATGCGGTGGCTGATTACGGGGATTCCATTCCGGAGATCAATGAGGAGAACAATATTCTAGGCGCACTGTTCGAGTGTGATCCACCCAATACCCTCTCAATGCAAAAAGAATGGACCTGGGATCCTTCGGACTCGCATACTGCCGATGTGTTCGGCTCTCCGGTTGTGGTACGTTTGAACGACGACAATCTCGACGGGCTGATCGACACAAATGACATTCCCGACATTGTTGCTGTCGGTGTGTGGGGGAGTCCGACCTCTCGAGCATATCTGACGGCAGCCGCTGGAGACGGAAGCGGTGAACTTTTTCGGGTGGATCTTGGGGCGTCGGCTCTGAAAACCGATATTGCCGCCGGAGATATCGATAATGACGGGCTTGCTGAAATAGTAGTTGCGGGAATCACGAAGCTGCAGGTATTCGAAAACGACGGAACCCTCAAGTGGAGCTGCAACGACATACAGGTTCCATGTGAACAGGAAGATATCAACTGCGCCACTCTGGGATCATGGATGCGCTCAGCCGCACTCGCCGATCTGGACGGCGACGGAACCGTGGAGATTGTGGTGGGTCGTCAGGTGTTCGACGCCGACGGAAATCTGCTCTGGGAAGGGACTGGCGGTGTTGCAAAAGGATATGCTACGGTTGTGGATCTCGACATGGACGGTGTGTCCGAGGTGCTTGCGGGGAATACGGCGTATCGCGCGGACGGGAGCATCTGGTGGAGGAACGAAGAGGTGCCCGACGGATTTGCCGCGGTGGCCGATTTCGACGACGATACATTGCCGGAGCTTGTCGTGACCGGTTGGGGCAAAATGTATGCCCTGGAGCACGACGGTACCGTAATCTGGGGACCCGTTGCATTGCCCGACCGTGAGGGGCGTGCCTGGCATACCGACAACTACGGTGGATATCCGGTCATCGCCGATATCGACAATGATGCCGAACCCGAGATTCTGGTCGGTGCGCATGCCCTGGTCGCCTATGAAAAGGATGGGACCCTCAAATGGGGACATGAGCTGCTCGACTGGAATGGTCTGACAAGTTGCGGGGTGCTTGATGTCGACGGCAACGGCACGATGGAAGTGTTCCACGCCGATGAGGATTCTTTGCGCGTCTTCCGTGGCACCGACGGTGTCGTTATTCATGCGGAAAACTCTCACACCAATACCTGGGTTGACTTCCCGGTGGTGGCCGATGTCGACAACGACGGCGAGGCCGAAATACTCTTTGTTGGAAACGACGAATATGGAAGTAATGGGGTAAACATATACGGGTCCGGACCCGGAAGCACCTGGTCAGGCACACGGTCAATCTGGAATCAGTACACGTACCACGGAACAAACGTGACCGATAATGGCGGTATCCCGCAAGACGAGGAACCGTCGTGGCGAACGACCAACTCGTTCCGAGTCAATCACGCCGAACCTCGAGAACAGTGTGTCGATCTGACCGGTTCGTTGGCTTCCGTATCCGAGATCTCGAATGGTGACACGGCCCGCTTTTCGGTGCGAGTCGGAAACGCGGGGGCGGCTTCCGTTCGTCCGTCGATACCGGTGTCTTTTTTCCGGGGCTCTCCCGGAAGCGGTGAGTTTCTGGGAACGGTGCATACCGACCCCGCGCTTTCCGGTGGTGACTGGGAAGACGTACGCCTGTCGGTCGCAAACGATTTTCTCGAAGGGTGGCACGATTTCTATGTCGTGGTCGACTCCGATTCGATCGGCAACGATCTGTACGCTGAAAGTGACGAAATCAACAACACCGCGACATTCCGGGCATACCTGAAAAACGGCGTTCCGGTTGTGTCGTCGATACCCGACGCAACAATCGATGAAGGTGATCTGTACACGCAACAGGTGTCGGCCGGCGACCCCGACAGCGATCCTTTGCACTATTCATTAATCTCCAGCCCGGCCGGTATGAGTATCGATGCCCTTGGAGCGCTCTCCTGGCAAACGGATTCCATCGATGCGGGACTGTATGAGATTGTTGTCCAGGTTGCCGACAACAAACAGGGAACGGCTCGGGATACGTTCGCGTTAACGGTTCGGGAAACCTGGAACGTACAACCGGTATTCGGTCCATCGGTACGACTTTCCGCCGAAGAGGGGGCTGCATTTGCCTACGATGTCCATTACAGTGTTTCCGATGCCGACAATGATCCGCTCACGTTTGCCCTGGTGCGGTCGCCTTCGGGCATGACAATTAACAACTGTCCACAAGGCCCCTGTCCGGGCGTTCTTCGATGGATTCCCGGCGCGGACCAGGCCGGATCCCATGAGATCGAAATCGCGGTCAACGACGGACGTAGCGCCGATGTCTCGGGGATTATCTATATCGATGTCGCCGAGGCGATAAATGCCGCTCCGGTAATTGTCTCGACACCGCCGGATAGTGTCATGGAGGGGGGATTGTATCGATATACCGTTGCGGCGACCGACGCCGAAGGCGATTCGGTTCGGTACCGTCTGGACAGTACCACCTCTTCGGGCGTCACGCTCGACACCGTAACCGGCGATCTCGAATGGACCCCGACGGCCTCGGATGTCGGCGTGCAGACGCATAGCGTAACCGCGTACGACATATATGGAGCAACGGACGGGCAGACCATTACGGTAACGGTTACGCCGTCGGTCAATGAAGCGCCCGTGATTGTCTCCACACCGGATACGGTTGTGAACGAAGAGGATCTCTGGGAGTATATGATCGAAGCGTCCGATCCGGAAAACGATGCGTTGACGTATCACCTCGACACCGCACCGTTCGGGATGGCGGTCGATGCTTCGGGTTCCGTCACGTGGACTCCGGACGACAACCATGTCGGTGACAATGTGGTAGTGGTGGAGGTGCATGATGAAGCGCACGTAACAAAGCAGTCATTCACTTTGCAGGTTCTGGAGGTAAACGATGCGCCCGCAATCACGAGCCTTCCGGTGGACACGATTGAAGCCGGCGTCCCTTATGTGTACGAGGTTCGGACGCATGACGCCGACGATGAGAATCTGACATTTGCACTGAGTACGGCGCCGCAGGGCATGAGTGTCTCCGCCCAGGGAATCGTTTCATGGCCCGACGACGGCAACCGTGAGGACGGGGCCCCGGTGGAGTTGACGGTGACGGACGACTCAGGTGCGGTGGCCGTTCAGTCGTGGACGGTTACGGTCATTCCGGACACGGAGTCTCCCGCGGTTACGATCGCTACGTCACGCAATCCCGCATATCCTTATTCAACGGTAGATATCACCGTATCCGCAACGGACAACGCCGGCATTGACTCAGTGACTCTTCTGATCGACAGTATCGAAGTAGAACTCGATGAAAACAATACTTATCGCTACGAAACCGGGGACGAGGGCGAGGTGGAGCTTATCGCCGAGGCGGTC
>CAZEMW010000359.1:0-4705 GCA_964513105.1 uncultured Fibrobacterota bacterium | reverse complement strand
GCCGGTCCATAGTCCTCCGATGATTTCAACCACCGTGAAGGTCAGGTTAAGTAGTAGTGCCGTTTTAATATTGTCGGCGGTATGACTGTGAACTCCGCCCGGCCCGTGGGCATGGCCGTGACTATGCTCCTTGCTCATTCCTCTCCGTCCTTCTCTACCACTCTATCATTCGCCGGTTTCTCAGGTCTCCGATTCGACTACCACCGCTCCCGGGAACCCCCCTGGAATTTGACGAGGGCTTGAATCGTACTGTTTTCGGGTGGACCGGCCGGGAAGTAATGAGGGTTTTGCCCCATAAAAACAGAATCGATTATGCCGGCAAAGACAACGGCCGTCGCTCCCGGAAAAAGAAATATGCTTTATGTGCATGACGATTCCCACGGGGTCTTACCACTACGGCCCCGAGCCGGATCGATGGTGCCCAGGTGAGTCTTTCCGAGAGTCGACCGGTTTACCGCACTCTGTTGCGCCGAACCGGGCAAAGTGTCTGGAAACGCAGGGGGTACCCTACCGAACCAGTCCGCCTATTTCTGGATACGCTCGACCGAACGGATTCCTTCCGCCTCCGTTCACACTACCTCAGGGGGAAATGGAGCGATGTCACAGAAGGTATCTTTGTGTTCGCGGAGACTGAAGGTCAAACCCTTCGTCTCGATATAACGGCACGGTAGCTCGATGAATTTTCAATATAACCAAGACCTCCCGATTTTCCGGCATCGTGATGAGATAACCACCGCGATAGGTGACCATCAGGTTATCGTTGTCTCGGGGGAAACCGGGTCGGGGAAAACCACTCAGTTGCCGCTCATGTGCCTTGAGGCCGGACGCGGCACCAACGGTATCATTGCGGTTACCCAGCCGAGAAGAGTTGCGGCCACCTCATTAGCACATCACCTCGCCACTCTGTGCGGAACGAAGGTTGGCCATGAAATCGGGTACCGGATTCGTTTTCATGACGCCGTCTCACCGCAATCGCGTATTCATTTTGTCACCGACGGCATACTTCTGGCGGAAACCGGCAATTCGCGCGAACTCAATCGGTACGATACTATCGTAGTAGACGAAGCCCACGAGCGTAGCCTTAACATCGATTTCCTTCTCGGATACCTCCGAATCCTGACCCGAAAACGCCCGAATCTCAAGGTGATTATTTCATCGGCGACCCTGGACACCGGGCTGTTTTCCCGCTATTTCAGCCATGCCCCGGTGTTCACGGTTTCGGGCCGGACGTTTCCGGTGCAGCATGAATATCGTTCGCTACTCGAGATGTGGGACGGCGGCAGAATTCGGTCGTATATCGAAGCCGTCATTGAGATCGTGCGAGAAACGGTGACACAGAGAGAACCCGGCGACATTCTGGTATTCGTCCCTACGGTGCGGGACGTAACCGATACGGTAAACGGACTCCGTCATACGGTTGCCGGAGCGGATACAAGTGTTCTTCCCCTGCACGGAAGGCTTCCCCGGCAGGAGCAGCAGCGCATTTTTGAGCCCCACGACGGCCGAAGAATTGTAGTGGCGACAAACATTGCCGAGACTTCGGTTACCGTTCCCGGCATTCGGTACGTGGTAGACACGGGACTTGTCCGTACGACTCGATACGATCCCGACGCCGGGCTGACCAGAATGCCGGTGGAACCCATCTCCCGCGCTTCGGCCGACCAGCGTGCCGGACGGTGCGGACGAGTTCGAGACGGTGTTTGTATCAGACTGTTTTCACGGCAGGACTTTGAGTCACGACCACGATTCAGCACTCCCGAAATACAACGCTCAAACCTTGCCGGGGTGGTGTTGCGTATGCACCACCTGCGGATCGGGCGGACCGAGAACTTTCCGTTTCTACAAAAGCCGTCGTCCCGCGCACTCACCGATGGGTATCGACGGTTACGGGAACTCGGCGCAGTCAATCGAAAGGGACGTCTCACCACTCTGGGACACCGGATGGGAGCATTCCCTCTCGACCCTCCGATAAGCCGTATGCTTCTTGCCGCCCGGTCTCATGGGGTGATTGAAGAAATAGCCGTTATTGCGTCGGCACTGTCGGTCGGAGAGCTGTGGACCGATACATCGAAAAGCCCGGGTTCCCGTGAGCATGTACATGGTGATTCGGATTTTGTAACATTCGTAAACATCTGGGACGGACTGCATAAAGAACGGGCACACACTTCAAGCTCCCGATTGAGCAGATTCTGCGAAACGCACGGACTCGCTCTTCACCGCGTCAGAGAATGGCTCGATATTCATGCCCAGATTGCACGCATAGCACGAATCAAACGCCGCTCACCACGGTCCATGGACAAACGCCTTTACGCGGCGGTGCACAAATGCCTGCTACTTGGCCTGATCGGCAGAATTGCGCTCCGCCAGGATAACGGTCTATACCGCGGAGAGCGAGAACACGACATTGCAATTTTCCCGGGCTCTGCTCTCTTTCGTAAAGCTCCCGAATGGGTACTGTTTCGTGACGTTGTCGAGACAACGCGGGTTTTCGGCCGTACCGCGGCCTCGATACGGCCTGAATGGATCGAAGAGACTTTTCCCCGCGAGTGCAATTACACCTATGAAAATGTTGCCTACGATCCTGAACTCGAAGAAGTTCGAGCCTCGGAGCAGGTAACGTTCCGCGGACTTCCGCTTGTTCGCCGACGGGCGGTTGCCCTGACTCAGAAGAGACCCGAACAGGCGCACGAAGTCTTTATAGAAGAAGCGCTGGTCCAAGAAAAACTGGAACCTCCCCTCCCCTTCATGCGGGAAAACCGACGCATTCGCGACAGGATCCAGGCCGCGCAGGTACGACTGCGGACTCACGAACTGTATGCCGGAAACCGGGTTCTTCACGATTACTACAGCGAGAATCTCCCGGGAGTCTGTACGTCCTCCCGGCTGAAGGCAGCCATTCGGTCCCGTGGAGACGATTCTTTTCTTTGTATTCCCGAGCACCACCTTCTTGCGAGGCCGTTTCCCCCTGTGTTCAAGGAGTACCCCGACGTGGCATATGTGGCCACGACACCGATTCGCCTCTCGTACGTATTCGCTCCGGGACGCGAATACGACGGCCTCACGATGACCGTTCCCGAATCGCTCTTCACCGTCATTCCCACCTCGTACTGGGAATGGTTTCTTCCTGCCTATCGCGCCCCTCGCGTCCGTCAAATACTCCAGTGGGTAGGACACATGCTGCCGGTTGGGGAAGAAGATGCGATTGAAAAAGACGTTGAATCCGTATGCAGTCAACTTGCCCCGGGGCGAGGCCGGTTTTTGACACAGGTTGCGGATATCGTCGAGGAACTGTTCGGTGTCATCATTCCGTCCGACGCTATGGCGGCGGCGATGGGACTTCTCGAGTACTGGCCCCGCATAAACGTTGTCGACTCCAAAGGTATCGTTGTCGAATCGGCTCGCACTCCTCTGAAACAACTACCGAGCAACGGTCGAAACGGACTACGCCCTCCGGAAATCGCCCGATTCTGTGTTCCTTGGGAGCAATCGGCCGCGCTCAACTGGACCCAGGAACTCCTTGACCGGGTACCGATCGAAGCCTCCGACCAGTTGATACCGCTTTACGGCACCAGAGCGTATCATGTCGAGAACGGCATCCCCAATGTTCGGGTATTCTTTTCACATGCTTCGGCTACACGTTCCCACGCCGAGGGCGTACGTACTCTTCTTGAACTACGGCTTGCCGACCCGCTTGCCTGGGAACTACGCCCGGACGGCATACCCGAGGCAGTTGTTCGAGACTGGAATCCGCTACTAAACAAAGAGGAACTGGAACATGCCGTCAGCGACTTCACGGAAAAGGAAATGCTGGATCTCGGCCCCAAACTCCCCCGGACACCGGAGGAGTTCGATGCCCTGCTGCAGCAAAAACTCAAATCGGCAACCGGATCCCGAGAAAGCACGGTTCACACATTTGGGACGGTTATCCGGGAATACCGTCACCTTCGGACACGACTGAGAAAAGCCAATGAAAAACGCCGGATTCAGGCTCAGCGTTCCGCGCTCGCAACGATAGAACAACACCTGAACGACCTCATAGAGCAATTCCTATCCGAGCAAACCCCGATTCCGATCCGAAAGGCTATTCCGCAATGCCTGACCGGTCTTGATTCCCTTATCGAGCTCGCCCTCGCAAGCCCCGCCGCTCTCCGTTCGCGTATGGATCTGACGGAAGGCTACCGCAAGCGCCTTACGAAACGCAATATGAGCCGAGAGCGAAAGTCATATGATTATGCCTATGCTATGGATGAAACCGCAGCGGAGGTCGAGCTGTTTGCTTCGGTCATTGACTCACAAGAGGATTCTGACAGACGATCCTTTATTGAGCAAAGACTGGACTAAGCTGTTCCCGGTAGACCTTCGCATCCATGCCCCATCCCACCGGCCGTCTAGACCGTTGATACCGCCGGCCGGCGGTATCAACGGTGAGGGGAGGGGCGGGCCCTTACCTCACCGTCTTCGTTTTTTGGCAGCTTTCACGATTAGCGTATTCTCTTTGTTGATTGATCCGTAGTTTGATTCGTCGTAGAGCACTGTTTTGGATAGTAGTTCGAGATCGTAGTTTTTGAGGTCTTCGGAAAAGACCTTTTTGAGCGATTCACAGAAGGGCTCGGGGGCCATTCCGCGGTAGGGTCTGTCGTGGTAGTGTATCAGTTGAGTGCCTATCGGATCTGTGAGCCCCGACTTGTGGTGCAGGGTACCAACT
>CAZEMW010000358.1:0-4707 GCA_964513105.1 uncultured Fibrobacterota bacterium | reverse complement strand
CGAGAAATGCGAAATGACGCGTCCCGCGGAGGCCGGTCACGAAGTCGTCCCGACGGATCACCATTCCTCCCCACCGGCACTCCCGCTTTGCGGCGTCAGCAAAAAAATTACCCGAAAAGGATAGTCGCTGGGCTTTTCGACACGAGAAAAACAATCCATCATCAATTCATCACTGCCGTTTTCAATAATACGTATGAGAAATGCGAAAATCCCGGAGACCGGAATTGCTGAATATCATCCGCTCCCGGAGTGAGTGTAAGGTGACGGTGGTGGTAGCCGGGAGGAACCACGGAGATCACAGAGGCCACAGAGAGAATTGAGAATAATCAATTTTTCCCCAAAGGGAAAAACTTACCCTAAACTCTCTCCGTGTTCTCTGTGCACTCAGTGGTTCCTTTTCTTACCCCCCCCGGGCTACGACATAGGATCCGCCATCTCAATTGAGATCGCAAACTCTTCGGTAAAAGTCATCATCACTTCAGTTCCCTTCCTTATCTCTTTCAAATCGATAGGGGAGCAGACGTAAAGGGTGAATTCGTTTCCGTTTGGTGCCTCAACCGTGACCGTTTCGTCTGAAGTATGTACGTCGAGGATTTTCACCAGAGCCTTGATCACAACCAGTCCTCCCGCCGCAGGCAGCGTTCCTTGCGGCGCGTCGACTATTCCGTCGATTACGGCAAGAGGTATCTCGCGTTCGTCATCGGTGGGTTCGCGGATTTCAACGATGCTGGACTGGTAAAAAGCGACGTTTACCTTGTCACCTTCGTAGAAGTCCCGGAGCCCGATATGGGTGTCGATCGCCAGGACGTGCTCTCTTCCTTTTTCGTCGTCCATGGTCATTCCATAGACTACATCGTCGATCCAGGTAATTGTGCCGGTCATCGTAGATCGGCGAAAAGAAAGACTCTCCGCCGGAACCCGCATCGTTTTTACACTTTCCGCGGCAAACCCCGTTAGCGGATTTCCCATTAACAGGATCAGGTATGACAGGCATAACGCCATGTGTATTCGAATCATAATAGACCTCACTTTGCCGGTGTGTCGTGATGAGGTAAATGGGTCATCACTATCACTATAGAGTCGCAATGCTCGTGCCGGATCAGGAGCGGGAGCTTGTAGATTGTAAGAAAGAAGATCCGGCTTTGGCAGGGTTCAGCCGCCGAGCGGAGCGGTTGTCCAATCAGTTACGACTACCCAAGGAAACATGTTCCGGGCCGATCAAGAATATCAAGAGTCAATAAAACACCCCTTCTCCCGTGATCGGGAGAAGGGGGCGGGGGATGAGGGGAGAAACGCCGGTCGGAAGGCACTCTCTGTACCTAAAGCGAAGCTTTCGCCGCCTCCTTGGCTTCCTTCTTCTCATTGCGTTTCTGCTGCTTCTCGCTTTTGCTTCTTGACCGTTTATGCTTTTTCGCTCTCTTTCCGTTCTTCCCGTCCTCGTCGATGGAGTAGTACTTGGAGTTACGGTAGTAGCTCAGTTTTCTATCGATCGAGGCCTTGTTCAGAACAATTCCCAGCGACTTTTCGCTCACGGCGGGATATTCCTCAATCTTCTTCGAGAGGTCGACCATATTGGTTGAGGCGGCCTGTGCAACGAATACATACTTGCCGACAACATCCTGCACAACCGCCGGATCGACCGCCATTCCCAGTGGAGGAAGGTCAAGTACAACGACATCGAACGTCTTCTCCAATGCCTTCATCAGGGTTCTGAAAGCGTTTTCTGAGAGAAGTTCAGACGAGTGCGGAATCTTGCGTCCGGATGAGATGAACCGGAAGTTCGAGTCCGACCGTCCCTGAATCAGCGGGAGCACGTTTTCTTCGTTGACGGGGCGGCGTGATTCCAGAAATTCCGTGAGTCCCGGCCGTTCCCGCATTCCCAGAAGATCGTGCAGTTCGCCACGTCGCATGTCACCGTCGATCAGAAGCGTCTTGATGTTTCGTTGTGCCATCATCAGAGCGAGATTGACCGACACGGTGGTCTTGCCGGCGCCTGATTCGAGGCTGGTGATCCCGACACTGTTGTTCTCCTGCTCATACAGGCTGAGGAGGACCTTTGTTCTGAGTGAACGGAACAACTCTACCACATACCCGGGAAACTCGTCTTCGATCAACAGCGGCGGCATATGCTTCGGGTTCCCGTCGGAGCCGTTTATTGAGTCCTTGAGTACTTCCATGGCAGGAGTTTCCTTGACATTACTAGGCTGGTTCATACAGTGCACTCCTTCCGGCTTTCGCTTTCTTTGATCTCTTTATGACGGGAATACTCTCCAGTACCATCATATCCGTCATCTGTCGTACTTCAAATTCGGTGGCGGCTGTTTTGTCCAGGTAATCCATGATAAGAACCGGCCCGATCGAGAGTAAGGCCGCCGCTATCAACGCAAAGGCGATGATTTTCATCATTCGTGACGACAGGGGCGGCGGGATAGGAGCCGCGGCCGCATCGATGAGGAATATATCGGCCATCGAAGTCGCGTCGGACACTTTCGCTTCATTGTATCTGCTTTGAAGATTGGTGAATATCTCGGAATTTATTGCCTGTTTCCTTCGAAGTTCGGCCAGTTGCATCGATTCACGAGGAAGGGCTTTGAGGTTCTGAGACAATCCCGCAATCCGCTCACGTCCCCGGTCGCGATCACGTTCCCATCGAGCAACCAGATCATTGAGAGAACTATAGGCCCGCATACCCACGGAATTCATTTTGTCGGCATTACGCTCGATGAGCGGATGTCCCTCCATGTACTCTCTGTCGAGCGTGGTTCGCTCGGTTGTGAGTCGGTCCAGTTCGGTGTTGAGGGGAGCGGCGCTCGCTATGCCCTGCGCCTCGAGAAACGCCACTATTTCTCCGGTAACCTGGGCGGCATTCGAACTCTTCTCTCTCTGATATTTAGTCTGCAGCGCACGTGCCTGTGAAAGTCTCTGTTCGAGGTCCCGGGTGCTGCCCTGAATCACCGCAATATTATCGACCGTGGTTGCCACCCGCTGGTCGAGGGATGCCGACGGGTTCCTGCTGAGAAAACCGCGCAGTTCACCTTCGGATTTGTCGAGCTGTTCGCGCGCCGAGGCAAGCTGTGTCTCCAGCACTCGGAGCCGTTCCTTCGTCGTACGTTTTCTCAGATTCGCATTTTTCTCGACGAAAGCATCAGCAATGGTGTTCAAAGTGGTGGCCGCGAGCTTGTAGTCCCTTCCCGTCAGGGACACTTTGAAATGATCCGGAGAGGTGCGAGTCGGTCGGTCGACGCTCATGTTATTGCGAATCCGATCCACGGCGCGATCCATACTCATGATTCTGAATTCGACGTCGTGGGGGTCTTTCAGAAAATCATCCGATGGTGTGAATGACGCACCTCGTATGAGAATTTGCTTCTTTGTCAGTTCCCCTTCCCGAATGACATGCTCTTTTGCATTAGGTTCATTCGGTTTCCAAAGCAGTCGATAGGTGCCTTCGGCGCCGGTGCCCCCATCGTTTTCATCAGGCACGTCGATGACGTAGCTTCCGGAGACGGCCTCCGCCCCTACATGCACGGAATCGAATACCTCGTCTCTTCCATGAGATTCGGTCACCAGTTGCAGGGAAAGCTGTTCGGCCACTTCGGACAGAAACGACCGACTCCTGATAAGCTCGATTCGGTAGGCGCCGATATCGGCGTATTCATCCACGGCTCCCCATTGCTGCGGGGATTCCAGGCCGAAGACGACACTCGTCTCGAGCTCGGGGTGCAGGGTGCCGCGCCAGACCATAAGGCCCGCGGCCGCCAGTCCCACCACGGGAGCAATCAGCAGTATGAACCATCTTTTCTTCCATAGGAGTCTTTTGTAGTGCGCCAGGTATTGAGAAGCGTCTTTCTTCTTTGGTTGCGGCGCATGTTGTTTTACTCTCGACGGACTTTTCATAGTGAATCCTCCTGAGCCGTCCCGCCCGGGCGCGACGGAATATCAAATACAAAGGCCAAACACCCGAAACTGCGCGTGATGCCGGTGAATGGGATTTAGTCCGACAACACGCTGTACAGAGTGACGCTTGTCGCGGCCGCACTGAGCGTCAAGGACAATACGGGTAGAACTTCATTTGTGAAGATCTCCCATCCCGTACGCTTCGGCTGAGTAGTGACACGAATAAGATCACCCGACTGCACACCCATCTGCCTGAGGGTCTGTCCGGCAGTGATCTGACTGACCATGTCTCTACTCACAACTCTATGTCCGCGAATCCATCGAAGCTTTTGAAGGCCGTCTTCCCTCTGGGGACCGCCGGCCCTGGAGAGGGCATGCCAGAATGAGGTGTTCGGATCCACATAATACATGCCGGGATTATTGAATCCCCCCAGAAACGACACCCTGACAAGCGGCACCACTTTCACGCTCGGGTAACGCAAGTGTTTCACGTACACCGAGTCGAGGTAGGTGCTTAACTGGTCCGGTGTCTGAGACGCCACTTTCATTCGTCCTACAATCGGCAGAAAAATGTCTCCCGATTCGTCGACATAGTAGGTGCGATTCAGAAAAACGGTCGTATCGGTGAGTACCGATATCTTGACGGCGTTTCCCGGTTGAAATACCTGATCATACCCGGCCGAGCCTTTCGGCATGTTCTGCGCACCAACCGAAAGCACCGTCAGGAGCACCGGCATAGCGATGTACTGAACCGGTAGTTGCCGCAACCAGGTGCGGGATCTCGGATGCGTTTGGTACATGGTGTTATCC
>CAZEMW010000357.1:0-4718 GCA_964513105.1 uncultured Fibrobacterota bacterium | reverse complement strand
GCCCGAAGCCGGCCGAGGCGCTTTGTCAGGGCGGCGGTCGGGCAGGCAGTAATGCACCGGTCGGTGAGATCGCCCATTGCCTCACCCATGCCGGTTCCGAGCGGTCCCGCAACGCTCGTTTGAAATCCTCGTTGTACAAAGGAGAGGCCCGACGCACGCTCCCCCGTTATGCCGACACATCGGCCGCACAAAATGCACTTTCCCGATTCGTAGACGAAAGAACCCTGCCGAAGGTCTATTACTATTCCACGACGTTCTCCCGTGCGATACTGATTTTGATCTGCCGAAAAGTCGTCGGCGTATTTGCGCAGCTCACAGTTCCCCTTTGCCGAACAATCGCAGCTCAGACACCGACCGGCTTCGGTTGTCAATTCTTCGGTACCTGCTTCATCGGTGACTCGGCCCCGCTCGGCGACCGATGCGGCAACGAACGCTGCCGGCTCCCCCTCCCCAAGCTTGCCAAGCCTGCTGTCGAATCGCCGGGGGGTCGGGCGGGGCGGACCGTTTTCCCGCAGGAACCGATCGACAACCAGTGCAGTATCACGCCCCCGACCAATCGACCGCACCGCACGTTTGCCCGGGGTAACGGCGGCGCCGCACGCAAAAACTCGTGGGCGACTGGTGACAAACGTGCCGTCCTCCACCAGTATTCCCCGGGGCCCGGTCTTTACCCCGAATGCCGATGGATCGTTTTCTCCGGTTGCCAGGATAATGGCGTCACACTGTTTTTCGTGCTCTTCCAGATCTTCGACGACGGTATTGAAAGCAAACGCAACTCCGAGTTTTTCCAGAAGTCCGATTTCTTTGTCGTAAACTTCGAAAGGAAGCCGATCACCGGCAACGCCCTCGGCAAGCAGGCCCCCGGCCCGGTCCCGTTGCTCGACCACCGTGCACCGGTGACCGGCCACACTCAAATACCAGGCGGCCGACATACCGGCGGGCCCCGCCCCGACTATCGTTACTTTTTTGCCCGAGGGTTGCGTAATAGTCGGCATCCACGGTTGTTCCCGTGCCAGGTCACGCAACGCGACGTCTCGATGCAAGGTCCGTATTGATATCGCTGTGTCAACTTTTGCCCGTCGGCACCCTTTCTCGCAAGGTGCGGGGCAGATATACCCCAGAAGGGCCGGAAACGGCATGTTTTGTTTGATCTGTGCGACGGCACCGTCAAGGTCACCCTCCGCGACTCGTCGTATCATACCGGGAATATCCATCGCGCAGGGACAGATCCTCCTGCAGGGCGCTTCGCAGTCACCGGCATGTTCACTGAGCAGAAGTTCCAGTGCGCGTTTGCGATACGCAAAAATCTCTTCGCCCGTACTCTCCACCTCCATGCCGTTTTCGGCCACGACCACACACGAAGGGACCAGTCCCTTGCGACCGGCAATCCGTACCACGCACACAAAGCAGGACGTGGGCGGCTCTATTCCCGGATAGCTGCACAACGCGGGAATAGTGATACCGGCCCGTGCCGCGGCCGACAGGATTGTGGTCCCCCTCTCCACCGTCACGGGAGAGCCGTCGATTGTTAGTGTGACGTTTTGGTTCGCGTTCATGTTCGTGTTCCACCCTTGTACGCCGGTCCGCTCGTCCCCTCTTCTTCGACCTGAGCAGAGCGCGTCTTCCGGTCGGGTTCGCTCACTTTCGGTTCAATTTTCACGGCATCCACCGGGCACGAGGTCCTGCAGGTGTCGCAACAAATGCATTTTGTATCATCGATCGTATGTACCGTATGGGGTGCGAATGGAATGGCCTCCACCGGGCAGCTCTGAGAACAGATCGTACAGCCGTTACAGCTCTCGTCGATAGTGTAGCGAATCAGTGAAGTGCATTTACCGGCCGGACAGGTACCCGCAAGATGCGCTTCGTACTCTTCCCGAAAGTACTTCAGGGTTGTAAGAACCGGATTCGGTGCCGATTTTCCCAGACCGCACAGACTCGCATCGGCGACCCGATGAGCCAGTTCCTCCAGTTTCTCGATGTCTCCGGGGGTTCCGCATCCGTCACACACTCTCTCCAGGATGTCCAGCATGCGTCTGGTTCCCACCCGGCAGAAGGTGCAGCGCCCGCACGACTGCTCCCGGGTAAAGCCGAGAAAATACCGTGCGATATCAACCATGCAGTCGTCTTCATCGAGAACCACCAGTCCGCCGGAGCCCATCATTGCCCCGGCCCCGGTGAGAGCCTCGTAATCCACGGGGAGATCGGCAAGGCGCTCGGGGATGCAGCCGCCCGAGGGGCCCCCGATCTGAACGGCCTTGAACCTCTTGTCGTCGGCAACACCCCCACCGACTTCTTCAACTATTTGTCTGATAGTCATGCCCATGGGGACTTCCACAAGCCCCCCGAACCGAATCTTGCCGGCGAGTGAAAAAACCTTGGTCCCGGCACTCCGCGAGGTCCCTATCGCGGCGAACGCACTGCTGCCGTTTCGGATGATCCATGGAACGCAGGCAAACGTCTCGCAGTTATTCACCAGCGTGGGAGCACCCCACAACCCCTTGTCCGAGGGAAACGGAGGGCGAAAACACGGCATCCCCCGTCGTCCTTCGATTGACTTGAGCAACGCCGTTTCTTCACCGCACACAAAAGCGCCGGCCCCTTCCATGATACGGAGATTCAGTGAAAAACCGGTGTCGAGAATGTGCTCTCCCAGCAACCCGTTTTCGCGGCATTTGGCCAGCGCTTCTCGCATGCGAGAGACCGCAAGCGGATACTCGGCACGGATGTACAATATGCCCTCGGCGGCGCCGACGGCTCTCGCCGCAACAGCCATCCCTTCGATGATGCGATAGGGGTACGACTCCAGCAGCATACGATCCATGAACGCGCCCGGGTCCCCTTCATCTCCGTTGCACACGATATAGACCGTGCCCCCGGCACTCTCCCGGACGCGTTTCCACTTGGTTGCGGTGGGAAATCCCGCCCCACCGCGGCCACGAAGTCCCGCCGATTCTATCCGTTCCATGATCTGTTCGGCCGAGAGTTCGGTAAGCGCGCGCCGAAGCGCCTCGAATCCACCACGATCCCGGTACTCTTGCAGGTCAAGCGGATCCATCTCTCCGCAAAACTCCGACGCGATATGCTTTTGCTTCTCCAGAAAAGATTTTACCGGACCGTCCCGGCGGGATACCTGATAGCGTGCAACCAGGGAATTGTCGCTTTCCGCCGTGAGCAGTTGCTCGGCCCGGACGTTGATCCACGCAGAGAGCCGTTTGCCGATACCCGACGGCGGGAAGTGGCGACTCAGAATGCGAGGGATATCCCGGGGGTTGACTTTTGCATACAGGACCGGCTCTTTTCCCTTCACCACCACTTCGATAAGGGGATCATGCCTGCACATTCCAATGCAGCCGACCGGCTTGACCGCTATGCCCGGCCCCAGATCCGCCGCCGCGCGTCCGGCGGCAAGCGCCACCTCGGCACTTCCCTCGGCCATGCAACAGGAGCTGAACCCCACCCGCACTTCTCCCCGGGACGCAGTGGTCTCCATCGAGGTCTCCCCGGTGAGCCGGCCGGATCTCGCACGCTGTAGAAAGTCCGCCAGAATTTCCGGAGCGGAGGTGGCAGTCACATGGCCGTAGATAACCTCGTCAATCTGCACCGCCGGAGCCAGCGTGCAGCATCCCAGACAAGCCACTTTCTCGAGTGTAAAGACTCGATCGGCATCGGTGTCTTCGTTCTCCTTACAACCCAAATGACGATGAAGCGCATCGTAGACTCGATCGGCACCTTTGACATGACAGGCCGTTCCCACACATATCTTCACCGAGTGCCGACCGGCGGGACGGTGTCGAAACTGTGAGTAGAAGGTCGAAACACCTTCCACTTGCGAAGGGGCGAGATCGGAGATATCACACAAAAAGGTCAACGCCTCCCGGGGCAGATAGCGAAAGTGCGCCTGAATTCCCTGCAGAAGCGGGATCAGCTTGTCCGGGGTGCGCCCAATGTCGGCCACCAGCGCCTCGATACGCTCCCGGTCCTCTCGGGCAAGCTGCACTGTTTCGTTGTTACTCATTTCACCGCCCCTCTATGCAGTAGAGGTGTTTTGTTCCTCGAAGCACCAGCAGGTTTTCCAGAACAGCAGGCGTCGCCACCGACGACTCGCCCAGCCGCGCACTGCCGATTTCCTCGAAGGTATCCCCGACCGCAAGGATTCGCATTACCCCGTCCCGATCCATGAGATACACCCGGTCGCCGACGATTACGGGAGAAGCGTAGAAGCCTTTGTCATACGTGTGGGTCCACGCGGTCGTACCGGAGTCGGCTCGAACGCAACTGACGGTACCGCCCGACGCCGCAAAAAACACCAGGGAATCGCCCGCGGCCGGACTTGCGGTTGTCGGAAGATCCTCATCCCAGCGCCACATGATTTTCGATGAGTCCCCGGGATCGGATCCGGGAATGCGAATGGCGGCGGCCGGCGAGTATTCGGCGGTCACATATACCAGCCCGTCGGCATAGGCGGGTGAAGGACCGACTTCGCCGTACATGCAGTCCTGCGACCAGATAACCGCGCCGGTTGCGGGATCGTAGGACGTTGCCGTTTCGTTGTCGGCAACAATCAGTTCCCAACGCTCACCGGTGTTCACACAAATCGGCGACGCCCATGATATTCCGTGACGCGGAACTTCCCATACACTTTCGCCGGTGGTTACCTTGAAGGCATAGAGTTTACCCTCGCTGTGATCGTATTGCACATACAGAAGGTCTTCGTG
>CAZEMW010000356.1:2097-4719 GCA_964513105.1 uncultured Fibrobacterota bacterium | reverse complement strand
TACGCGGAGATTTCCACCGTGTTGGAAGTCAGCGAGAAGACTCTGTGGACTTGGGGGAAGGACGCGAACTGGAACCAAAAAAGAGAAGCCTTGCTCCAGTCAAAGAAGGCTTTGCACGAGGAGCTATACAACCTGGTACGTAAGCTTGCCAAGTCTATAAAGGAGGATATCGAGGGAGGAATTGAGCCGAGCAAAACAAGAGCCGATCTGTTCAAGAATCTGATGACAAGCATCAAGACGTCCAAGGAATACGAGGACGCCATGCAGCAGGCCGCCGAAGACGAAGAGAGGGAAGGCCGCGAAGGATTGACCCAGGACACCTACGATCGCATTGAAAGGGAGATCTTTGGCCGCCGCAAGTAACTACTTCATGCCATATCAGAATGCATGGCTTGACGATGACTCCAAGATAAAGATCTGGGAGAAGTCACGACGAATCGGTGCGACCTATGTCCAATCCTACGAGGACGTCATGGACTGCCTGCGGGGAAATGTGGACGCGGTATGGTTTTCGTCCGCCGATCTCACAGCGGCCAGAGAGTACATCGAGTATTGCTGCAAATGGGCCAAGGCATATAATATGGCCGCCGAGGATCTCGGCGAACGGGTAGTCGATGAGGCGAAGGGAATAAAGGCCTTTGGCGTGCGATTTGACAATGGGAATAGAATCAACGCCCTGTCCTCAAACCCAACACAATTCCGCTCGAAGGGCGGGAAAGTTGTCCTCGACGAATTTGCATGGCATGACGATCAAGACGGCATGTGGGCAGCAGCCAGACCGGTCATCACCTGGGGATACCCGCTACGCATTCTTTCCACTCACAACGGTAAAAGCTGCCGGTATTACAAGTTTATCGATCGCATCAAAAAAGGTCAACTGTCTAAGTGGTCACACCACGTTACTACAATTATCGATGCTGTGGACGACGGCCTTGCCGACAAGATCCTCAAACGTCCACTTTCACAGGCCGAACGAAAAGAATGGCTCAGAGAGGAAGAGGAGAATGTCGGAGATCACAACACGTGGTTGCAGGAATACCTCTGCATCCCGGTTGACGAAGCGACCGCGTTCCTCACCTACAAGATGATCGAGAACTGTGAGCGCGACGACATACTCCGTCCGCTCGACGATATTTCCGGGGATCTGTACGTCGGAATGGACATCGCCCGCAACAAGCATTTATCCGTTATCTGGGGCATCGAGCTGGTTCACGATATACGACTCACCCGGTTCGTCACCACTATGGCGAATACGAAGTACGCAAAGCAGAGAGAGACCCTCTATAACTATCTGGAGCACAGGACCATGCGGCGAGCATGCCTGGACAGCACCGGTATCGGTAATCAGCTTTCCGAAGAGGCGCAGGACAAGTTCGGAAAATTCCGGGTTGAGCAGGTCACGTTCACGAATACCAGCAAAGAAAAAATGGCGCACAACCTGTATATAGCAATGGAAGACGTCCGGTTCCTGTTACCGAATGAATTTGCTATACGTGAGTCATTCCACAGCCTGCGCAAGATAACCACGGCCGCCGGCAATGTGCGCCTCGATGCATCGGAGAATAAAAAGACCGGTAGTCACGGTGACGAGTTCTGGTCTGCGGCTCTGGCAAATGAAGCCGTCAGCGATTACGACGGACCGGTAAATGTTACAAGCGGCGCTCCGCGATCAGCACACAATATTGTGAGGGGATATGCCGACGACGAGTACTAATGTCCCTGAGCATGCGGCGATGAGAGCGCGAAAACGCTACGGTATCCGGTTGACGGAGGAGGCCCGGTTGGAGATCATCGCACGAATCCGCTCGGACGATGTGCGCCGCAAACGCTTCCTCGCCACAACGTCACGCTGGGAGGTCCGTATGGATTACCAGGGCAAGCCGATTGACCTGATTGTCGATGCAGACATTACTGAGATCATAACGTTTCTGCCCTCGCGCAAAGCCCGGGCAAAAGCACGAGGGAAACTGAGAGGAAAAATGAAGAGATGAGCGACGGACTGTGGATATCACCTACCACCTATAGAGAGCTGTCCGAGACACCGCTCTCCCGTGAGATTGCCACTCGCGCAAAATGCGAGCATACTTTTCTCATGGATCATCTGCCGGACCCCGATGAAGTCCTGCGCCAAATGGGCCGAGACATCACCGTTTACAAAGAAATGCTGACCGACCCACAGGTCGGTGCATGCCTGGACTCACGAAAATCCGGCACAAAAAAACGTCTCTGGGAGATCGACCGGGGTAAGAGCAAAAGTCGTCAGGCAAAGGTGATTGAATCGCTATTCGAGAAGCTCGACATCCGTGGCATCATCAATGAAATTCTGGATTCTGTTTTCTACGGGTTTCAGCCGATCGAGATTATGTGGGAAAAGGTAGGCGAACTCGTTTTGCCGACAAAACTGGTCGGCAAGCCCGCGCAATGGTTTTGCTTCGACGACGACTCCAACCTTCTCTTAAAGACCAAGGCACGCCCGAAAGGGGAACCTCTCCCTCCGCGCAAATTCGTAGTCGCACAGAACAACCCAAAATACGAAAATCCGTATGGCGACCGCGTCGCGTCCCGCTGCTTCTGGTATCACCGGTTCAAGAAGAACGGTGTCAAATGGTGGGTTGTGTTCGC
>CAZEMW010000356.1:0-1997 GCA_964513105.1 uncultured Fibrobacterota bacterium | reverse complement strand
GCTTCTGGTATCACCGGTTCAAGAAGAACGGTGTCAAATGGTGGGTTGTGTTCGCTGAAAAATACGGCTCCCCGTGGATAGTTGGAAAAGTTCCACGCGGAGCACAGGAAAAGGAACAGCAGGAACTGCTCGCCATGCTGGACAACATGGTGAAGGATGCTATCGGCGTAGTACCCGATGATTCCTCGGTCGACGTTCTCACCATAAAGCAGTCCGGCTCGATATCGGTATACGATCGTCTGACCGCCTACTGTGACGCTCAGATATCAAAGGCGATCCTCGGCCACTCCGCGGGAGCGGACAGCACCCCGGGAAAACTGGGCGGCGACGACCTTGCCCTCGAAGCCCGTGAGGATCTCATTGACAATGATTCGAACCTGGTTGCATCCGTTTTGAATCAGGTTATCGACTGGACGGTTGAAATCAACTGGGGACCGAACGTCGATCGTCCGAAATTCATTCTCTACGAAGAAGATGATGTCGATCAGGATCAGGCAGCTCGCGACAAGGTGCTGGCCGACACCGGGCAGATCCGGTTTACCGAGCAGTATTGGCAAAAGACGTATGGATTCGAAACGGGGGATTTCGTTGTAGTTCACGAGAAGACGAAAGGCGAAAGCCCGTCGGTCGAACTGTCAGAACACCGGTCAACACGCAATGACCAGGACGATGTCGACCAGCTGCTCGACTCTCTGTCTCCGGCAGAGTTGCAGGCCCAAATCGAACCGGTCCTTAAACCGGTAATTGAACTCATTGAGAGTGCCGCCGGCTACGAAGAGGTGATGGAAAAACTGGTCGACCTCTACCCGAAACTGGACGACTCCAAACTGCAAAACCGTCTGGGCTGGGCAATGAGTCTCGCCCGGATTCGTGGCCGCATGAGCACACAACCGGTGGAATAGCCATGCTCAAAACCGCCTTCAACCTCCCACCATACAAAGCGATCGAGCACCTGGAGCGCAAGGGGATGCGCTTGTCCTGGGACTGGACCGACACGTGGGAGAAGGAGCATGTCGAGGCGTTTACGGTCGCCAAGGCGATGCGCATGGATGTGCTCGAAGACATCCGGGACATGGTCGAGAAATCTCTCACAGAGGGTATCCCGTTCGAGCAATTCCGACGAGACCTGACTCCAAAGCTGAAAGCAAAAGGATGGTGGGGCCGCGTGATGGTAGGTGACGGGAAAGGTGGTGCCGAGGAAGTCCAGCTCGGGAGCCCGTGGCGGCTGCGAACCATCTACCACACCAATCTGCAAACATCACTTATGGCCGGACGCTATGACGGCATGATGCAGGCCGCACAGGATCGACCGTACTGGCAGAACATCTCCGTCATTGACGCGCGTACCACCGACCGGTGCCGGGGCCTTCACCTGCAGATCTTCCGCTATAACGATCCTATCTGGGACACGTTCTATCCGCCGAGCCACTGGGGATGTCGCCGCAGGGTGCGCAGTATGTCGGAGCGACAGGTCAAGGGCAAGGACGTCCAGGCATCGGAGGGGAAACTCGTACGCGACCAGGTGCCGGTACGAACACGACGCGGCACCCGCATGGCCGATGTTACCGGATACAAAACCGTCGGCCCGGACGGCATGCCGACAACGGTCTGGACGCAACCGGGCTTCAATTACAATCCCGGGAAAACCCGATGGAAACCCGATGCAAAGGAGCATGATCGGGATCTGTACCGGAAATACGAGCAGGCAAATGCCAGACGTGGCATAGCCCAAAGAGTCGTTGTCAATTCTCGGCGCGACCTGGACTCTCTGGTGAAAACGTACGCAGACGAAAACCCGGTCATGTTTCAACGCGGCTTCCGTCAGGTGCGGATGGGAACCGATAGCCCAAATGCAATGGCAGCAACCGACTGCAACGGCACGATATGGATTTCAACCTACAAACATAGCGTTGGTACGGCATTCAACCCCGCCGATGAAATGGTAAAGGCGTGTACCGCGATACGGAAAGGCAAGCCGCTGACATTCAACCAGGAGT
>CAZEMW010000355.1:0-4723 GCA_964513105.1 uncultured Fibrobacterota bacterium | reverse complement strand
TCTCAAGACGCCGTACGACCGTTTCCGCCGTTGCCGGACGCTTCGCCGGGGCATATTCCAGACAGGCATTTATGAGTGATGTAAATGCAGGGGGAGCAGTCAACTCAAAGTTTGATAGTGGTTCAAATGCGTTTTTGAGTCGCATCGGCACCAGTTCGGTGATTTTTGTACTGGGAAAAGCCTTTCTCCCGGTAACCATCTCATACATCATACATCCCAGAGCATATACGTCACTTCGCACATCAAGTTCCTCGCCCTGAAGTTGTTCGGGAGAAATGTACTGAAATGACCCCACAATGCTGCCCGGATCGGTATCCAGGTTTAAATCGATAGGCTTGGCGACGCCGAAATCCATGAGCTTCACCTTGCCTTCGTACGATATCATGACATTGGCCGTTTTGAGATCGCGGTGTAGAATACCACGATACTCTTTGCCGTTCATGGAATACTTATGGTTGTGGGCATACTCCAAAGCGCGAGAAATCAGCAGCGAAATCGACGTACAGAATTGCGGGGCTTGCGGTCCGTAGGTTTCGACCAGCCGGTTCAACGAATAGCCGTCGATCTTCTCCATTTCGATATAGGGAAGATCATTCCATTCGCCTACCGAGTGCACACTGACAATGTTGGGATGCTCCAGTTGAGCGGTGATTTTCATCTCACGATCGAACCGTTCCTCTTCCCGGGGAGCATAGGTCGGCCGCATGAGTTTGACGGCACGCTTTATTTCAAGCCGTCGGTTCCAGATTTCATAAACTACGGACATACCCCCCTGGCCAAGCTTACCAACTACAGTCCCCGACGCGATTTCCTCGGGTTGATGGCCGTAAGGCATAGTATGTACCGGTGACGCCCTTTCCTGACTGAAACCATTTCCGTTTTCCGGAGGCGTATCGGCCTTGGTGTCGCTCATAGTATACCCCACAAGCCTTCGCCCACGCGTTCGTGTCGTCATGAGAGGTCCCGTTGAATTCGGCGCGTGAGGTGATCTCACATGCGCTGTTTCGACTATGTCGAGCGCCACAAATACAACCCGGTCGCCCAACCGTATTGTTACGATTTCAAGGCAGTCCCGCCGCAGCCATATTCTTCACTTCTCATTCAATGGATCGGCAAAACAGTTGAGAGCGGAGGGTTCTCAAATACGGAAAGAAAGTGCGCAAATATATGGGCAAGCACACAGAATGCAGTATCTGCAAACTATTCTAATATGATTTGAACTCAGACTTAATTTATTTAATGCCCCACCAAAGTGGGTAGAAAAAATCATTTTTGCGACATTGCCCGGGCCTTCCACGCCTTGAATCATGTTTTGTATTCGATTCAGCGAACAGAACCCTCGGAGCGCAACAACGATCTTGGGGTACTTTCCCAGGTTGCGCTTTTGATTCCCTTTAGGAACCTGACAAAACCCAAGAGCAAAGCCAGATTCATGGAAAGAAAGTGGTACAGCGAACTCAAGAGCGGAAAACTGATTTTCAACCTCGATAATGCGGAAGCCGCCACGGCGGAGCCGTACATCCCAAGCTGCCCAATTAGCAGGACTCTATAAAGTGGATGTACAAAGAGAAGGGCATTGCTGAGAAATATCCCCAGAAGGAGAAAGGGTGAGAACCAACGCAGAACCTTATGTGACAGGTAGAACAATGCTCGTAAAGGCAAACGAGGATCAAGCAGCGAAAGGCAAAATGAAAAAGATTGGAAGTTGCCGGCCCCAATTCGTATCCTCCGCGAGAATTCCTCATCCAAATTGACCCCGGTTTCCTCCGACGCAAGCGCATCTTTGGCAAAAACGACCTTCCGGCCTTTCCGAAGAATGGATATGGGCAACAGAAAATCATCGTTGGAATACGCATTGGACGGTAGCGGTTCAAAAAGGTTTTTTCGTATTGCGTACAGCCCACCAAATGCCCCCATGGCATACCCAAAGAGACCTTCCCGAAACTTCAACTCCGACTCAAATCGACGGTAGGTCACCTCTTTCTCAAGGTGTCGACCTTGGTCTGGGAGTTTTACTTCAATGCTGCCTAATACAGCGCCTACTTTTTCCGATCCGAACTTTTTGACAAGTTCTGAAACTGCATTGGAATACAGCATTGTGTTTGCATCCGTAAGAACTACAATTTCTCCTCTGGCTTTTTGTACAGACTGGTTTATCAGACCCGTCTTGCCACTTCTTTGTTTGTACTCAAAAAAGGTAACTCTCGGATCCGAAAACTGGCGAACGATACTGGCGGTACGGTCCGTACTCGCATCGGAGCAAACCATGATTTCAAGGAGATCGGAGGGATAGTCGAGGGACAAACAGTTATGGATTTTATCGGCAATCACGACTTCTTCATTGTAAGCAGGTACAAAGATGGTAACAAATGGACGATACCGGGGATTGACCTTTTGTTTCGGAGCAAAAAGAGAAATCAATCGAAGTAAAACGCTGAACCCGGCATAAGCGTAGAACAGAAGAAAGACCAAGAAGAAGAAAACTGTCTTCATAAGCATAGACATGGCCACATTTTCTCGTCGGTGCAATTATCGGCGACGCAACAAATACTTGTAGAAAGTTCCGAAAGCTCTGATTACTCGCTTGGCCTCCCCCGGCCTTCGAATGATCTGAACAAGCTTTGAGGCAATATACCTTGGACGCAGGTAATAGGCACGCCGCGCACGGTCACAAAAGGCAATCAGCTCATCATACGAGAGTTTCGGGTGAGACACGACCGAAGAGTGAAGCCCTTCGGCATCAAGCCAATCCCTGAAATTGTGCGAAACAATTGCTCCCTGCTCTTCGAAGTGTGCGTACGCCTCTGTTCCCGGATATACCATTATGGGATAGAACTGAGCGGTATCCGGATTGAGCTGCTTGGCAAATGTCAATGTCTTTTGCAGCGTTTCGTGCCCTTCCCCGGGATTTCCCACCATGAAGCATCCGTGGATCATAATTCCCGCTTTTTTCGCATCACGCATAAACTGATGGATTCTCTCGATTTTCATATTCTTCTTAATGTTGTCGAGAATCCTCTGATCTCCGCTTTCAAATCCAACACAAAAAAGGCGACATCCGGCTTTCCGCATAACCTGCATAGTTTCCAGGTCCACGTCGGCGCGAGAGTTTGCGGACCAGGGAATTGAAGTCAACTTCTCTCGAATAAGCCCCTCGGCGAATTCCCGACACCTCTTGCGATCCGCGGTAAGCGTATCGTCTTCGATCATAATTTCGCGCACATGTGGAAAATTCTCTTTTATGTATCTGAATTCGCCGACGATATTCTCAACCGACCGTTTGCGATACTTATGCCCCATAAGGGTCTGGGGGACCACGCAGTAGGTGCAGTGAAACGGACATCCACGGCCGGTCACCAATACAATCAACGGATGACGGCTGTGACCGTAAAAGTACGGGTCAATATCGAGGTGCTTTTTATATACCGACGAGACATAAGGTATATCGTCCAAATCCGAGAGGTACTCGCGAGGCTTTGTGATGGTAACCTTACCCCCCTTGCCGCGGAATGCTATTCCGGGAACTTCGGAAAGGTTCAGTTTATCGCCTCGAGAATCAAGCCGCCGAGCCAGATCTCGCACCGTTTCATCGTACTCACCAACGGTGACGACATCGACCCCCTCCGCCACACTCAACGTGTCTTCGGGCAAAGCCGACACATGCACGCCGACCAGAACCGTGAAAAGGCCGGGGATCCGCTCCTTGAGCCGTCGAGCGACATCGATGTCACTGTAGATACTTGGAGTGGAAGTATCGAGGACCGCCATGCCGGGCTTGAACTTTTCGACCCGCCCGGCGAGTTCTTCAAAGTCCATACCCACAGCCGGTGCGTCGATGAGATCGACTTCATGCCCGTCTTTTTCAAGATACCCAACAGCATATGCCAACCACATTGGGTAGTATAGAGTTCCGCTTTTGGTAACGGCCGGGGACCGTGATTCACGCGAATATTTAGGGAGAAACGGAGGGTTTAGCGCTAATATCTTCATGTTTTTCCAGTAGCTCGGGTCTACAGGGCGAACGACGGATACCTGTTCACCCCGAGAGGTAACATAATCGGTGTTATCCGATGAACTCGTCGATTTTCTTTTTCATCGGGTCCTTAGCCAGAAGTCCTACGTGTTGATCAATTACTTTACCGTTTCTAACGAAGAGAATAGTCGGAATGCTAACGATTCCGTACTTCGATGCCGCCTGAGGATTATCGTCGACATTGAGTTTGCCAAACACTACTTTTCCCTCGTACTCTTCTGCGATTTCTTCTATAATGGGAGTCAGCATTTTGCAGGGGCCGCACCACGGCGCCCAGAAATCAACAAGCACCGGCGTATCGGAATTCATCACGACAGAGTCAAAGTTTTGATCCGTTATCTCCAGCATTTTCTCACTCATTGGTAGGCTTCCTTTCGGTAGAATCGCGATAGGCTTCTTCTATGTAGATTTTCATTTTGCTGTTAATGTCTTTCCATTTGCCGGGCGCATTTCGGTATCGCTCAACAAAAGCGGCGGCATCGGACGACGATACCCCTGTTGCTTGTACCAGACGACGGTATTCCGTCCCCTTTTCTTCGGCCGTGAGATGATCGGCAGTACGAAGAATCTCAATCCCTGCCAGATATCTGATTACATTTTCTTTTCCGGATGAAGCCCCGTGAGTCGTTACGGCGACCAGCAGCAAAAAGGCAATCCGCAAGAAAACTGATTTCATCATAGCCCTACTTG
>CAZEMW010000354.1:0-4733 GCA_964513105.1 uncultured Fibrobacterota bacterium | reverse complement strand
AATTCGCTGAAATACAATTCCGCCGTAGTACTACCGGGTAGTATCTTATGTTCGGAAATCACAAAATCTACTCGATCACCGTCTCCTGAATAATAGACACGAGTTTTTGCGTACAAAGAATCCGCGCCGGTACCTAGTGGGCGATCAAACCGCAGACGGGCTCCATCGAGCAAACCGTCATTGTCACGATCCATTGTTTCAGCCCGCAAAAGGTGGGCACCCCACCCCGTAACCTTGATAAACTGCCCGTCTGAGATAGTCGTACGCCCGGCATCGATCTCAGCTCTTAGAACACCTTCCACATCACTGCGGTGATCGAGAACCAGGGGAAATGTCACCGAGCTGTCACCGCCCTCAACAATTCCCAGCTCCGGATCCAGGATCCAGCGAGCCGGTCGCAACGGTTCAATGGAATTTCCGTACACGTCTACACTGTCGGTTCTTGCGAGAAAAGTTACGGTGCTGTCCACGTTGTCACCGTTCAAATCTATCCGAAGTGTAGTGTCCGGAAGAGTGCCGTCGGCCAGGTAAATATTCATCCCATCGGGAGGCCCCGGAAGAATCGAGAATTTTCCGGTAGTATCGGCAAGACCACTCCTCCCCAATTCTATCGAGATATAATGCATATCCAGAGAATCCGACAAGGTTGGGACGCGAAAAAGCGTAAGATCAAATTCCGCGACTCCGTCGACGAACGTTAGCACGACGCCTTCTCCCAACGGAACCTGATCGTAATTCAACTGTGATTCAGCCGATACACGGGGCCAGTCATCAAGTTTCAGCTCTTCCGGCACCTGTGCAAGATCATTCACCATAACCGGAATTTTAAACTCACTCGAGTTGTAAAAGGTATCCTGGGAGGTGCCGAGGCGCACGATCATCCCGACGGGTTGCCCCGCTTCCAAGTCCCGGGGAGGGACAATGCTTTCCCCGGTATCAGTCACAAAGAACAGCTCTGGTCGATGAGGCCGGCGCACCACAACCGGCACAGAGTCGGTAAGCACACGTCCGTCCAGCTCGTAGGATACGGCCACAAAGCCGGAATCCGCAGAACCGGCGACAAGATCTCGTTTCCACGGTTTATCCGACGGAAGCAGCACATTTGCCGGCCCCACTCGCCAGGTTGCCGTCTCTGCATAGTCTAGAAAATCGCTGCTCTCATTCCGCAGCACAGCCCGGAGCGGCATAGTATCGATGGTTCCCATAAGATAAAAAGCTCTGTGGAACGGCGACGACGTCGTGTCCAGCGCGACATCGGCAGGCTCGAGCGTTATCCTTGATGGAAGTTCCGGAAGGATCTGTATGGTCACCGAATCAACCATTTCCTCACCAAAGCCCTCAAGGTCTTCCCCCGAGACGGTGAGACGCACGGTAAGTAGCCCGTTCGTGCTCCTGGGTTCGACGGTAAACTGCGAACCGTGGATGTAGTAAGGAGTATCCTGGAGCAAGCTGTCCGGGTTCGCCGCCCAGGAAAAATTCAGGTATCCATCAACCGAATCGACCGGAACCGTGTCCTTTTCTTCATCCAGAAGCACCGCCCGAAAAACAACATCATCGCCTCCGCGGACCGTATCTCCGGGAGAAAGTATGCCGATTGAATACGCACTGTTCTGCTCTGCGCAAACTTCCGCGGCTCCCGACATGAGCATAGACGTCACAAAAATCTGAGATATTAAAAAAAATCGCAGCAACTGCGTTCCTCCTTGGTAGTACTTCACTGTTTGGGCGGGCCTAACGGAATTGAATCGATTAGCCTTCGAGCAGCGACCATTGTAAAACTACAATTACGCACCTCGGCGGTTCCACGGTCCCCGCGTCCGAGAGAATTCCAAACCCACTGTACGCAGCTTCCGGTTTCACCGACCTAGTGGGCCGCAGCCCAGTTGTCGCCGACACCGGCATCAACTTTGAGTGGGATGTCCAGCTCATACGCCGCGCTCATGCGCTCCACAACCCAGTCACGGAAATCTGCCGCACGATCATGCGGTACCTCAAACACGAGTTCATCGTGAACCTGCAGTACCATCGCGGCCTGGGGGTACTTCTGAGATAGTTCCCGTTCTATCCGGATCATAGCAAGTTTTATGATGTCCGCAGCGGTTCCCTGAACAGGTGTGTTGATTGCAATACGCTCGGCGGCTTCTCGTATCTGGCGACTCTTTGCCAAGATTTCCGGTAGATAGCGTCGTCTGCCCAGTAACGTTTCACTGTATCCGTGTTCCCGAGCCTTTTCTATACTCTCGTCCATGAATGTCTTGACGGTTGGGAACTGCTCAAAGTAGGTCTCGATGAATTGACGCGCCTCCTTAAAACTGATTTTCAGTTGTCTTGAAAGGTTCACCGGACCCATACCGTACATCAAACCAAAATTGATCGTTTTTGCCGCTCGCCTCATTTCAGGCATCACCATTTCGGGATGAACACTGTAGATTGCGGAGGCGGTTTGCGTGTGGATATCCATATCGTTGCGAAAGGCGTCGAGCAGCAACTTGTCTTGTGAGAGATGCGCCAGTATCCGAAGTTCAATCTGAGAATAATCGGCGGAGACCAGTACATTTCCCGATGCCGCCGTAAACGCTTCCCGTATCCGTCGGCCCTCTTCGGTCCGTATGGGAATGTTCTGAAGATTTGGATTGGTGCACGACAAACGCCCCGTTGCGGCAATCGTCTGATTGAACGAAGAATGAATCCTCCCGCTTTCAGTGAGAATCTGCACCGGCAAGGCATCGATATACGTAGAGAGCAGTTTCTGGACTTCGCGGTACGATAATAACCGTCCGGCAATAGGATGAATGTCGACCAGTTTCTCCAGAGCATCCACATTTGTCGACAATCCGGTCTTTGTTCGCTTTGACTTTGGCAACGCCAGTTTGGTAAAAAGTATTTCCGCCACCTGTTTAGGAGAATTCAGGTTGAATTCCTCTCCCGCAAGCTCGTAGATTTCAGCCGAGATTCCCTCAAGACGACCGGTATACTCCACGGACATGCGCTCGAGCAGGTCGCAGTCTACCGATACTCCGTGATATTCCATCTCTCCCAGAATAGGCACCAGCGGCATTTCTACGGCCTCGAAGAGCTCAGTGAGTTTTCGCTCTTCAAGTATCGGCTTGAGAACTTCTTTAAGACGCAGGGGAATGACGGCATCTTCACCCGCATACCGGGCGGCCTCGGGCACCGGGACTTGCGAGAAAAGCTTCTGATTTTTGCCGGTGCCAATCAGATTCTCGATCGGCACGGTTCTCGTGTTCAACCATTTCTCCGCCAGCGCGCCCATTCCGTATTGCCGCTTTCCCGGCTCAATAAGGTATGCGGCAACCATTGCGTCAAACCGGATTCCCCGAAAAGCGATACCACAGCCTTTAAACACCTGGTAATCGTATTTCAGATTCTGACCAATTTTTTCGACCTCGGAACTTTCCAGAAAGGAGCGGAATCTCTGCAGGACTGAATCGCGATCAAGGTTTTTCGCCGTGTCGTCATGTGCCACGGGCACATACCAGGCCCGATCCGGCTCAACAGCAAGTGAAATCCCCACCAGGTCGGCACAGCGGGGTTCGGTACTCGTTGTTTCAGTGTCGATCGAAACAAACCCTCTCTCCCGGATGCAGTATACGATTTCGTCCAGTTCTTCCAAGGTGGTAACCAATGCTACCTTGAATTCGGTTTCAGTGCGGTTTTCAAACAAGCGATGCTTACGGAATGTCGAGAAATTCAATTCCTGAAATTTTTCCAGGCAGACCGTTCGGTTGGGCTCGCGGGCTGCAAGAGACTCCAGCTCCAGAGGAAAATCGATATCGGTTTTCAGCTTGACCAGCTTGCTGCTCAGCTCCAGGGCCGCGCGGTTTTCTACGATTTTCTTTCGCAGCTTTTCATTGGTAAGTTTCGAGGGATCACTCAACAAATCCCGTACGGATTCAACTTCGGCAAGAATTTTTACCGCTGTTTTCGGTCCGACACCGGGTACGCCCGGTATGTTGTCCGAGGTGTCTCCAGTAAGCGCAAGGAAATCCATTATCTTATGGGGAGGAACCCCCATCTTCTTCTCAACCATTTCGGGAGTAATCCTGGTAAATCCCCCCCCGGTCTCCGGCGAGAGCATGTCGACACCGTTTCCCACCAGTTGCATTAAATCTTTGTCTCTGGTGACCAAGGTGACCTTGTACCCCTCTTGTACTGCGCGGAGCGTTGCGTATGCCAACAAATCATCGGCTTCCAGCCCTTCGCGACGCAAAACCGGAATGTTGAACCGCTCAACCATGTCGAATATCATCGGCATCTGAGTTTTCATATCGTCGGGCATTTCCGACCGATTCGCTTTATACTGCTCAAAAAGCTCCTGCCGAAAAGACGGCGTCGGGCTGTCAAAAACCGCCGCGAGATAGGAGCAATTGTATTCATCGAGCAAATGCAAAATTGTATTTGTAAAACCGTATACCGCTCCCGTAGGAATCCCCTCGGAGCTGCTCAGAGGGGTACGAATCATCGCATAGAAAGCTCTGTAAGCCAACGCGTGCCCGTCGAGAAGATACAAATGCTTTTCAGCCATTACATTCCTTTTCTTTTTCACATCAAAGCCGTTTTTGGTTCGGCCGGCTTCCGTTTTCCGGATGGAGCGTGGTTGCGGGTTCTGGTAACCTATGCGTTAGAAGGAATTCTCTGCAGCCGGAAATCACCTGTAGAAAATACAAAAAGACACTCCCCGCCGAGACTACCCCGGGTGTGCTTTGTAGCCG
>CAZEMW010000353.1:4149-4751 GCA_964513105.1 uncultured Fibrobacterota bacterium | reverse complement strand
CGAAAACGGGCACCTCGACTCCGCTCGGCGTCCGTTTTCGAGGGTTTTCGGACAGGCACTAATTAACACCGGGTACGCTCGATTTGATCGAGATCAGATGCATTACCCCAAGTTTCGCAGCCGGTTCACGGCAGGCGCGACGCTCCACGTAAACGCCTCGTGACTCGGGGCGATCAGGAAAGCAGGTCAAGGATATCGGTTCGGGAGAGCTTTTTGAAGAAAGATGCTTCGGTTTGCACAACCTGATCCGCAATTCCTTTTTTCGCCTCCTGTAGCGCGAGGACCCGTTCTTCAATGGTGTTTTTCATGATCATTTTGTAGACAAAAACCGGTCTGGTTTGCCCGATCCGATACGCCCGATCGGTTGCCTGCGCCTCGACGGCGGGATTCCACCAGGGGTCGAGATGCACGACGTAATCGGCCGCGGTGAGGTTAAGTCCCACGCCGCCCGCTTTAAGGCTTATAAAAAAGACAGGGATATCCGAGCTGTTCTGGAAACGATCCACCATCCCGGCACGATCACTCGTCTTGCCCGTTAGCATGAGCGACTGGATTCCCTTTTCGGCCAATCGGGATTTGGCGAGTTCGAGCGCTTTTACAAA
>CAZEMW010000353.1:0-4139 GCA_964513105.1 uncultured Fibrobacterota bacterium | reverse complement strand
TTACAAACTGTGAGAATACCAGCATTCGATGCCCACCCGCAACAACGTCCTCCACACAGCCGTCAAGCAGCTGGAACTTCCCCGAATCACCCGTGAAATAGGTATCCGCCAGACGAGGATGGCAGCAGATTTGCCGCAGTCTCAGCAGACCTTCCAGGACCTGCATACGAGAATTCTCGAGCCCGTAGTGATCTATCGCATATTGGATTTGGCCGCGAAACTTGGTTCGAGTAATCTCGTAAAGCGTCTGTTGTCTCGGGAGCATTTCCCCCAGAAGCAGGTTTTCCGACTTTCGGGGAAGATCCTTTGCCACCTGTTCTTTTGTCCGCCGCATAATGAATGGGAAACAGATTTTTCGCAGAAGCTCTGCGCGGTCCTCTCGCCCTTCTCGTTCTACCGGGCGGGCGAAATGATGCATGAATCCCTTGAAACTGCCGAGCATTCCCGGATTAATGAAAGCGAAAATGGACCACAATTCCGAAAGGTTATTCTCGATCGGTGTCCCGCTCAGAGCCAGTCGATACACGGCACGAATCCGACGGATTGCCCGGCTCACCCGGGAAGCAGGATTCTTGATCGCCTGAGCTTCATCTATAATGACGAAATTAAATTGCACGGCCCTCAGCCGCTCCACATCACGCAGAAGAGTTCCATAACTCGTGAGGACGATATCGGCCAACATGATGTTTGCTTTCGTGTAGCGTTTTCGGACAGGCCCGTGGTAGGTCATTGTCAGGGCTTTGGGAGCGAATTTGCGGATTTCTCGCTCCCAGTTGAACATAATCGAGGTGGGTACTACTACAAGAGACGGTCGTTTCGGGGTCGCGGTGAATTTCTCATTACTCAGAAGAGCAAGCGTCTGAACAGTTTTGCCCAGTCCCATGTCGTCTGCAAGACAACCCCCAAACCCGAATTCTTTCAGAAAGTGAAACCATTGGTATCCCGCAGCCTGATACGGCCTCATAGTGCCGACAAACCCCTTGGGGGCCGGTGCCTCCGGTATATCCTCTACCCCCATCAGAGTCCGAAACTGCTCCTGCAGCTTTTCGTCCAGCACAAACTCATCACTGATTCCGCCCACAAACTCCAGTATCGGCATTTGCTGCTTCCGAAGCAGCAATTTGTCGCCCGCGGCGTCTTTTCTTCCCACGGCAAACAGCGCCGAGAGCCTCTCCAGCCATGCCTCGGGTATTTCTCCGGTTTTCCCATTGTTCAGCTCAACATACCGCGCATTCGCCTCAACCGCGGCGGCAAGTGCCGAGAGGGTTACGGGCATTCCATCGACCTCCGCATCGATTTCGCATTCGACAAACCCGCCCTTCGACCGGGCAGACAAACAGAGGCTTGGTGCCGAAGGTCCTTTTTTGAATTTTCGAAGACTGTCCCGGCCAAAAATCCGATATCCCCGTTCGGCCAAAAGAGGCAACCTCTCAAGAACCCAGCTCGGGACATCGCCTGATGGAGTGAAAAAACCGGGACTATAGGGCGACATACCGTATTCTTCCTGCAATGCGGCGGAAAGAAGATCCTCCTGAACCCGTGACCGAATCACACGATACACCCTGCCATCCGGCATCGGAATGAGTTTTTCCCGTTCCTTATCTCGGCGCGAGAATTCGGTCCGGCCGTCCTGATAGGAAAATCGAAGCTCAGCGAGAAGAAGTCCGTCGCGCTCCGCCAGATATAAGCGAGGAGTCGGTTTGGGACGGACCGTCTCGACTACCGACTTTCCGGCAGTCTGATTTCGGCTTTGGCTTTGCGCCCCGTCGGAAGCCGAGAACTTTCGCGACATACGATTTCTCGGCGCCGAACCATCGAGCACCAGTCCTGTTTGCAGGGATTCCCCGGCATTGACCGCGAACATGAGGGCAACCGCGTGTTCGCAGGCACCACCGTGCGCAAAACCGCATGTACAGGCGAAGGTGGGTGGGGCCGCCTTCTTCTTGGTAACCGTAACACGCTGTTTTTCCCCGTCCAGCACAACCCCGAGCAGGTTGTCGCCGACCTGCTGGAGTCCGGTAACGGCCCCCGAGGCAAACACCTGTTTCCCGGTCTTTACGACCGCTGGAAATGCATGGTGCTCAATGTCTTCCTGGGAAAAACGCAACTGTTCAGAAGAGGATTTCGTGCTCAAACGAGAACGCATGCCTCCGGAAGTAGCCCGCGTACGGCACGCTCTGCCCTTTCTGCACCAAAGCCGGGAGTGTATGAGAGCAGTTCCAGGTCTTTCGTATTGGCCGGTCGATGTCGGTTACCTTCGATTCCCGGCCCCCTGAGTTCCTGAGCCTTCTGATCAATTCCCAGATTAAACACCATCCTATTACCTCTTTGGTTTCCGTCCGGCGTATACGTTTATGACCTGCAATGCTTCGAATTGGAGCTATTCCATCCATACAACTCCGGGCCTGCGCCCGGTATCGCCCTTTGCGGCAGTTACCCTTCCCACAGAGCAAAAAGAAGCGAAATTGAGCCCGAGATCCCACCTTCGATACCGACCGGAACCCAGCCTTGCCCTTTGATCTTTGACCTTTGCTTTTCGACCTTCCCCCACCGTGGTATTAACGTTGCTGGTGAAATATAGTTCGGTGAACAGCGGGTGTGAAAATAGGTGGTTTAACCGCTTTAACCATAGCAATATCCGGGGGGGGATTCCACCAGGAGACCGACAGGGAACTACCCGGTTTGCTTATCTACCGTGAGTGAACCATTTCCCCGAAATCATAGACGAACTCTGAGCCGCACCCCCAAACGGGGATGTTGCCTACCCCAAGTTTCGCAGTCGAAAGCCGCTGTTCCGAGCGGTGCCGAGGGAGAGCAGTATGCGTAAGATAATGTGCGAGATTGGCTTGCAAAAAGCGCAGGGGTATCCGGTGCGATACCTTGAGTCCCGCCCGGCGGGATAAGTCAAGATCGTGCAATAGCTTACGCAGAATGCCGTGTGTCGGCTGCGAAACTTGGGGTACAGTCTTCACCAGGAAAAATACATTTTATGATGCTCGAACAGAAAAGACAAAATCTCACCCGGGAAGGCCGGCATGAACAGGGAACGACAGCAATTTGCCAGTGACAACTACTCCGGCATGTGTCCGGAAGCACTCAACGCATTTCAGGAGGCAAACCGGTCACATAGCCAAGCATATGGCGAGGATCCCTGGACCAGAGATGCGTGCGACCGGTTTCGACAGTTATTCGAATGTGACTGTGATGCATACTTCGTATTCAATGGAACCGCAGCCAATTCACTTGCCCTGGCATCGACATGCCGCTCCTACAATGCGGTTGTCGCTCATCCGTTTGCTCATATTGAAACAGATGAATGCGGCGCTCCACAGTTTTTCTCAAACGGCGCAAAAATTCTGCTGGGCTCCGGGGAGAACGGTAAACTAACCCCCTCGAGCATAGAACATATCGTAACCAGAAGAACCGACCTTCATTATCCCAAAGCTCGGGTAGTCAGCCTCACGCAGGCTACTGAACTGGGGACCGTATATTTGCCTGAAGAACTCGCTTCGATCGGGAAAAAAGCCCGTGAACTGGGTCTGCAGGTACACATGGACGGTGCTCGGTTCGCCAACGCAGTCGCCCACCTGGGCTGCGCTCCCAAGGATATCACCTGGGAAGCGGGGGTTGATGTTCTTTGTTTTGGCGGCACGAAAAACGGGCTGGCTCTGGGAGATGCGGTCATATTTTTTGACCCGGAGCTGTCGCGTGATTTTGAGTACCGTTGCAAGCAAGCAGGGCAATTGTGCTCAAAAATGAGATTTTTGGCCGCTCAATGGCTCGGAATACTCCAAAACGATTCATGGTTAAAGTACGCCCGTCACGCCAACGAGATGGCGGAACTTCTCTCCAACCGTCTCGCCTCCCTGCCCGGAGTCCGCAGGATGTTTCCAAGACAGGCAAATTCGGTCTTTGTTGAACTCGACGAAGAGATCGTTCGAAGAATGCACGATAAGGGGTGGCGATTCTACACATTCATTGGGGTCGGCGGCGCTCGTCTCATGTGTTCGTGGGATACGACGGAGGAATCCATAGAATCATTCGTCACCGATCTCCAATCGGCTTTGGAGCACTGACGCAATAATCGGCCGCATGCCCACGAAATGTTACCGGAAAAGCTTCCAACCGTTATGCCACTC
>CAZEMW010000352.1:2677-4755 GCA_964513105.1 uncultured Fibrobacterota bacterium | reverse complement strand
ATCCCTACGCGACTGAATTTTCCCATTTTCTCTTTATGCTCCGCGAGTCGCGTGGCCTGTGTCAGGAGTGATTCATCGGTTATGATCAACAGGTCTGCCGAGTGACCGTTTCTCCTTGGATTGGCAACAATACTAACGATATCCGCTCTGCGTACGAAGCGGTTGAGGGAAATATCATCCTGGACATCGTCGATACTCACGATGTGGTATTGCGCGCCTGTACCGGCGGTATCGATAAAGCTGAATGAAGTGCTTTCGGCAGGAACTGTGTCAATGAGAGAAATGTCCGGTGCCGAGCCGGTCAGTCGGAAAGCATAACAGGTCGCATTCGGTAAGTTCCTAACGGAATAGGTAACAATATCATTCCCGCTGGTACCCGGAAAATGCATTTCCGATTCGGCCCGCATGTCGAGAATACGCGTATACGTGACATCAAACCCCCGAAATGCCAGGGAATCAGTGCTCTGAATCTCAAGTTCCAGCTCATCCGTATTTTCGTCCGGGGAAAATGTTTGTGTTGAGTCGATTAAACACCCGGTGCACAGAGTTTTGCCGGAAACTGAAATGGAAACCGAGCCTCGTCGGTGTCCGTAATCAAAAGCAATACTGCACGGGGTAGACGGAACACGGTCGAGTAGACGGAAGGATTGCCGGAAAGAATTGTCTGGCGGTATAAGGTTTCTCCAGGCCCATTCAGTTCCTCCCGGGTTTTTTACTCCCGGGTACAAGGCTTTTTTGTAATACGCTTTACCCGGGACGCTCGTGAGCGTGCGATTGGACACTGCGGTGCACGTATAATTTGGGATACTCTTTCCGGTACCGGCCAGTTCCACGATCCAGTAGCGTCTTCTCTGCGCGTAAGGATGTATACGGAATGCGTAGGTGTCTTGGGACCGGTCGTATTCTCTGCCGGATACTCCGGTGACATAGCAGAGAAGCCGGTCTTTGTCGTCCAGCTTTCCGTCACCGTCCGTATCCCGGCGTATGATGGGTACTTCGGTCAAACCAAAGGGAATGTCGTCCAATGCAGGCACTTTCTGATCGAGCGGAAATCGAGGGGAGGCGAAAACTCGAAGATTATCGATACGGGGAGTTCGTCCGAAAACCTTTTTTACTTGCTCACCGTTGATTCGAACCAACCCGTCCTCGTCAAACGTGCACTCACGGAAACCGTCGTGTCCATCGCCGATCTCAAACCATGCCGCCTCTCCGGTCGACAGTGGGTGGGAGTCGGTATGCTCTCGACGGCGAAGCAAACCCGAACGGTGAGAACGAACCCATCGGCGGGATACGTCATAGTTCAGAAGGAGTGATCTCACCAACTCTTCGTATGATGACATCGGCCCGGGGCGCGTCCGACCGGCAGATGCCGGGGTTGCGGGGAATTCAATCGTGCACTCCGCCCGTTCGGGTACAATGATTCTGGTTTCATTCTGGGAAAGCCGACAGAAACGAATCATGAATTGTACGGCGCGAACGGTTCTGAAATGGGAATAGGCAGGAGTACTTATCCATTTTCTGTTTCCAGGTTCCTGCAAATGGGATGAAGAAGATCCAGGGACGGCGGGAAGAGGCTTTTTCAGATGCACCGTTCGGGTGCTTGTTACCGAATAGCTGATTTGGGCGGATCCCTCTTCGGGTACTCCGACATAGATCGGCATTCCGGAGATCAGGTATCCGCTCGGCGAAGGTATACCCGGTTCGAATCCGTTTACATAGACATAAGAGTGGTCGTCGGATTCTTTTATTGACATACTGTCAAGGGTGAATTCGAAACGAAGTCTGACGGAAGTGTTTTGGAGAATTCGAATTCCTGCCGTGGAAGCTGCTACCGTCCCGAAAAGCAGGACTGCAAGAATTCTTATACGCTTTTCGGCTTTTACGCAGGTTCCGGCCATGATCGTAACTCCTGAAGAACGTGTTTTTGTAAGGAGAAGATGCGCTACTTCCGTCGTTTCGAATATCGTAAGCGAATTGCTCAGTTCAGGTTGTAGTTTTCTGCTCCGAAAATCGGAGTTTTTCGTGTGTGTGACAGTGTACCCGGCCCGGAAACAATGTTTGTTCAGTTACTATATGGC
>CAZEMW010000352.1:0-2667 GCA_964513105.1 uncultured Fibrobacterota bacterium | reverse complement strand
TGTTATTGTACGCAGATGAAGCGAAACGTCTTTGATTCCGATTCCGTGAGCGATCCGGCTCGAATTGGGTGAATGGTCTTTCTGCGTTTCCGGCGCTAATGAACAGAGACTTCCGTGTGTTTCACATCGTGCCCGATTTGGAATTCTGGTTTGTTCAGTTTGTATATGTTTGATTGCATGTAGGTGCCATTGTGCACTATGGAGCTACATTTTCGTGCCGTCTATCCCGGAGGGTTGTATGGTGGCAAAGAAATGCTTGGGCGCCTGAATAGAAAAATTCGTGGCGGCAAAATGCTTATTGCCGCATGTGCCGGCGGGTCGGAGGTGAAATCGTTCAAATATTTTGAACGGTTTTCTCTCCAGGAATTGACTTCTCCTCCCGATTAGGCGATATTGTAGACATACAATCAGGAGCAGTTGATTATGGTTCGGGTGTTTGATTATACGGATTACCGACAGTATCTCCAGGACTGGTTTGCGGAACGCAAACGCGAGAATCATCATTTCTCGTGCCGCATGCTGGCCTCGCGTCTGGGATTCAAGTCGTCCGGCCATTTCACTCAGATCATAAACGGCAAAGCCAATCTGTCTTCCAGGGCTCTCCCGCGATTTGTCGAATATCTCAAGCTGAACAAACGTGAGACGGAATATTTCGAACTCATGGTGCGATATTGTCAGTCCACACGTCATGAAGAGAAGCAGCGATGCCTTGATCGGATGGTTTCCTTCAAAGAGGTCAATCCCCGCGTTTTGAATCCGGATCTTTACGAGTTTTACAGCACCTGGTACTACGCGGCAATTCGAGACACGTTGGCGATTTTCCCGTTGCGGGACGAGTTCGAGCAGCTTGGGCGATCACTTAAGCCTCCGATCAGCGGCGGAGAAGTCCGTCGGGCGGTGAAACTTCTCGAGCGTCTCGGGCTTGTGCGTCGGTCCGACGACGGTGTGTATGAGCGAACCGATACCCTTTTGAGCACAAGATCCGCGGACGGAAACACAACGCTGATTAAGTATCTGGTTACCATGATGGAGCAGGCAAAGAGGGCTGCGGTCGAGATGCCAAAGTCGGAAAGAAGCATGTCCTGCGTGGGCTTTTCGGTTTCGGAGGAGACGTTCGGACGTATCCGCCGCGAAATCGATGACCTGCGCGCCAGGATACTCCAAATGGCACAGGAAGACCCTCATCCCTCACGAGTGTATCATCTGAACATGCAGGTATTCCCACTCAGCGACGAACTTCCGGGGGCTTCCGAATGAAATTTTGCACACGGGGTGCGTTTCCAGCCCTGGCCGGCCTTCTTTTTCTCTGTAGCACCAATCCAACCGAGGTGACCGGTGGGGGAGGGCACGAAGTAGACTGCGCGGCGAAGGGGCGCGTGATTGATTCATGTGGGAATCCCAAAGCACATGCTCTGGTGCGAATTCGCTCAGTCGATTACGTCCCATCTTCTATGCCGCATTCATCGGACAGCTTCTTTGCCCGCAATCTGCACACGGATGAGAAAGGTATGTTCAAGGCGTCTGTGCCGGCGGGGGCATACCTGCTTGAAGCATGCGATTCGGCATCATCCGGAGCCGTTGTCGCTTTTGAAATAGATTCGTCGGATACCCCTTACTATTTAGGCGACGTAGTGCTGGGTGAGACCCGAGCATTGTCCGGAGCCGCACCGGCTTTCGAGATGTATGAAGAATCACTTTTCGTAGCCGTGCCCGGCCTGGAACGTCTTGCCGTGAGTACCCCCTCCGGCGCATTCCGCATCGAAAATCTCCCGCTCGGAACGTATACGCTCCTTTTGAGTTTTCAAGGAGCGTATACGCCCGTTCGGGCGGAAAAAATTGCTTCGGGGAAAAACGCCGCCGATTTGAGCCCGGACTCTCTGACGGTGCACCATATCTTGAAGGAAATCGAACGAACGAATTGGGTCAACGCCTCAATTGGATGGTTTGACGACGACGGCAGGCTTACCGCCCTCGATATGAAACAGCTCAGTTTGTCGGGAGTCCCGGAATTAGTCCGGAATTTAAAGAATCTAGAAGAAATAAGTCTCAAATGGAACCGGCTTGAGTCGCTTCCCACATGGCTTGGAGATCTTCCCAGGCTGCGGCATCTCGATGTGAGTTTCAATCTAATCTCATCATTTCCGGATGAGCTGGGGCACTGCAGCACACTGGTTCATCTGAACTGTCGCGGCAATCGATTGCCGGAAATGCCGGCCTCGGTGACGAAACTGGTCGGCCTGGAGTTGCTTGATATCAGTGGCAATCCTCTCGGTTCGTTGTCTCCGTCGCTTGCAAAGGTAAAATCCCTGAAAGAACTGAGGGCAGACAACTGCGATCTTGAGGATTTGCCGGATGAGATTGGCGCACTTATGAATCTCGGCATCCTTGCGGTTGAGAACAATCGTCTGTCAGAATTACCCGTCACGGTAGGCATGCTCAAAAGCCTCTCCGAAATGAAACTGTCGCATAATCAATTGACTGCACTTCCGGAAGAAATCGGAGAAGCACGTGAACTTGCCGGCTTAGGAGTAAACAACAACGAACTGTCCTCACTTCCTTTCAGCATATTAAAGTTGGAAAAGCTAATCCCAACTTTTGTAGATATCAGCAAAAACAGGCTGCACGACTTGCCGGATACCCTTGCCTCCTGGGCGGATAGGTATGATC
>CAZEMW010000351.1:4184-4770 GCA_964513105.1 uncultured Fibrobacterota bacterium | reverse complement strand
TCTCTGTGCTGCTGAGCCAAACACCCTGTTATGACAACCCGGGCCTTCACAGCTTTTCGAGCGGTATTTCTGATTAGTCTGCGGGTTTTGCTCTCCGTGTGAGCGGTCACCGAGCAGGTGTTTATCACCACTACGTCAGCCTCGGCAAGAGACGAGGTTATTCGGTACCCCTCGGCTCGAAACCGGCTCTCCAACGCGGCGATTTCTTCCTGGTTAGTTCGACAACCGACAGATTTCAGCACCACGGCCGGTGCGGAATCGCTTGCGGAGGAGGCAGAGAATTCGGGCGGTTTCATTTTTCTTTCCGAACGTTACAAGCTGCATTACGTGTTGCGGCGCGAAGAGAGTATCAGCGGAGGAAACGACGTTTCAGCTCATCCAGTGATATTCGTACCACCGTGGGGCGTCCGTGTGGACACGTATAGGGATTCTGGGCGGCAAACAGTCCGTTCAGGAGCATATTCATTTCTTCCTGCTTGAGTTCCTGACCGGCTTTTATGGCGGAACCACAGGCAAAAGCGGCTGCATATCGTTTCTGCGGCTCAGAGAAAAACCGGGTATTCTTGTCGTCGAGAAGAAATTGTAC
>CAZEMW010000351.1:0-4174 GCA_964513105.1 uncultured Fibrobacterota bacterium | reverse complement strand
CTCCCGTACCGCTTCTTCCACCCCGGCGCCGTTAACGATTCCCGCCGCCGGCACAGCCGATACGGCGAGACTGGTTCCCCCGAAATCCTGAATGTCAAATCCCATCGAAGCAAAATACTCTCGTCCGGCAAGTACCACCGACTTTTCAGCTTGTGTCAGTTCGATTACCATCGGGAAAAGCATCCGTTGCGACTGCGCTCCCCCTTTCTGAAGATCACCGACAGCTTCTTCATAAAGGATTCTCTCATGCGCGGCGTGCTGATCAATGATGAAAACACCGTTCTTGATTGGGGCCAGTATATACATCTTGTGTATCTGATAGCACGATATTAAGTCCCATCGTTCCGGCGGTGAGGGCCGGTGCTCGGCCGCATCATCCCCCGGCGTTGCGTTTGCGTCAAGGACACCAAAAAAGGATAGTGAGGTTTGACTACCGTCCGAGTCGGGCATCGCGGGCTTTGTTCCGGATGTTTGGAATGGATGGGCGGAGGGATTTGGCGACGGCTGCATGTCCGACGAAGCCCTTTCCCCTTGCGGACCGGGGAATTGTAGTGGGGTTCTGTCGGGTTGACGGCCCCGAAAGACCTCCGTCCCTTGCTCGGCATGAGCGGTTAGTCCGTCACGTACACAATGGAATACCGTACTGAAAAGCTCTTTTTCATCGCTGAACTTCGCCGTTTGTTTGGTAGGATGCACATTGACGTCCACCTCGGTAGGGTCGACATCCAGAAAACAGAACCAGGCCGGTTTCAGGTGCCCCACAATGAACCGTGAAAACGATTCCCGGACTGCGTACGTTACCGAGTCATTGTCCACTCGTCGAAGATTTATGTACAAGTACTGGTACCGAGGCCGGGCTGATGCGTCCGACGGGGGTGAGATGAGGACCGAAGTGTGAACCCCGCCTTTATCGGATTCACAGGCGATAAGCTTCTTTGCAAACCCCGGTCCCGCTATCTGCGCAATTCGTTCGCGGGGCGTGGTTGCGGGGGGGCAGTCTACTACCGATTTCCCGTCGATCGTAAGCGTGAAATGCACCCCGGGGTGTGGAATTGCGAGTTGTTCCACCAGCCTGGAAACGGTCATTCGTTCAGATTTCCGGCTTTTCATGAATTTTTTTCGAGCGGGGACATTAAAAAAGATATCTCGGCAGCACACCGTCGTTCCACGCACCCGGCGGCACGGCTCCACCATCGACGGCGCAGCTCCTTCGCAGGTAATCCGATGTCCCAATCCGGAATCCTCGTTGCTGCTCACTATCTCGGCCCGAGAAACGGCCGATATACTCGCGAGAGCCTCCCCACGAAAACCGAACGTTGCGACTGAGAAAAGATCATCCAGATTTTGTATTTTGCTGGTGGCATGGCGAAACAGGCATTTTTCCAGGTTTTCAGGAGCCATACCGGAGCCGTTATCGCTAATGCGTATCAGTGAGAAACCGGTATCTTCGAGGGTAACGTCGATCCGCGTGGAACCGGCATCCAGCGAGTTCTCAATGAGTTCCTTCACCACAGACGAAGGGCGCTCGATTACCTCTCCGGCGGCAATTTTCTCGCTTACCTCAGAAGTCAGAACGTGAATTGCAGTTGGCTCAATTGTCATAGGAATGACGTACAGTCTTATGCTCCCTGCAGACGGTGCTGCTTTGCGTCATAAGGAGAGAGCAAAATTTCACGGTGATAACCCAAACAGGCTCGTCGGACATCTTTTCGTGAATTGTATCAGATCCCCGCAACGCGAAGGATTTAGCTGTTTCCGATCAGAAGCTTCCGTGACGTGACTGAGCAGAGCGATGCACTGCTGGGCACTGAGCTTGCCGAAATGGGTTTGTCGAACTGCCGCTGTCGGACCTTCCCGGTACGCCGGATTAGGCGTATGCGTTCGGTGAAGACAAAAAACCCTGCTGCGGAAAGCACATCCGCAGCAGGGTTTTCAATATGGTGCGGAAGGGGGGACTCGAACCCCCACGGCCTTGCGACCACTAGGTCCTGAACCTAGCGCGTCTACCAATTCCGCCACTTCCGCGTAAATCAGAGAGGCATAATATACATTCGGGATCACTAATGATGGAACGAATATTTCCATTTTTTCTTCAGCAGTTCTTTGGTACGACCCGTACGGCACCCTTGTCTGCAGAGGCCGCAAGAAGCGCGTACGCTCGTAGAGCGGTTGATACCTCACGTCGACGGGGGCCCGGCTTGTAAGCACCTTCACCTTTCGCCTCTTCATCTTCCCGTCGTTTTTCCATTTCACTATCACTTATCTTCACGTTTATCTCACGCCTGGGAATGTCTATTTCGATAGTATCACCGGTCTTAACCAACGCCAATTCTCCTCCGGCCGCGGCTTCGGGCGACACATGGCCTATGGACAGCCCCGATGTCCCCCCCGAAAACCGTCCGTCGGTAAGAAGAGCGCATTTGGCACCAAGCCCTTTCGATTTCAGGTACGATGTCGGATAGAGCATCTCCTGCATGCCCGGTCCGCCTTTCGGCCCCTCGTAACGAATCACGACCACATCACCTGCCACAATTTCGTTGTTCAAAATTGCATCGCAGGCCTGATCCTGAGAGTGATACACCTTTGCCGTCCCGTGAAACGTAAGGATCGACTGATCTACCCCCGCCGTTTTGACTATGCAGCCGGTCCGGGCAATGTTTCCGAACAAAACGGCCCATCCTCCGGCGGCACTGTAGGCATGAGCCACGTCACGGATACATCCCTTTTCTCGATCGGTATCAAGCTCCTCATAGGTGGTACTTTGTGATCCGAGAATCAAGTTTCGCTTGCCGCCGGGAGCACTTGCGGCATTCGCCTTGGCTTCATCCGATGCAGTGCTGCGCAGTATGTCGTAAGCATCAAGGACTTCGGCCAGGGTACCACTGTCTACTCTCGTTACCGAAGGATCAATAAGGCCGCCACGGTCAAGCTCCCCCAGGATACTCATGATCCCCCCGGCCCTACCGACATCTTCCATATGATAGGCCGAACTGGGAGCAACTTTGCACAAGTTGGGTATCTTCCGCGAAAGGTCATCGATATCCGACATCTGAAAATCGACTTCGGCCGCATGGGCAACCGCGAGAAGATGAAGAACCGTGTTCGTTGACCCTCCCATTGCGATATCCAGCGCCATCGCATTGAGGAAGGCCCGTCGAGATCCAATCGATCGAGGAAGAACCGATTCGTCGCCGTTTTCATAATACGCGACAGCATTCTTGACAATCGTTTCCGCCGCCCGTTCGAACAGGTTTTTTCGTCGACTGTGCGTTGCCATGATCGTTCCGTTGCCGGGAAGCGCCAGCCCAAGTGCCTCGGTCAGGCAGTTCATGGAATTGGCGGTAAACATGCCGGAGCAGGAACCACAGGTTGGACACGCGGAACGTTCGACCTCCGCCATTTCGTCATCGGGGACATCGTTGTTCGCCGCCATAACCATCGCATCGACAAGGTCGTATTTTTTGCTGCCGACAACGCCGGCTTCCATCGGACCGCCGGAGACAAAGATTGTCGGTATATTCAGACGCATCGCCCCGATCAGCATCCCGGGAGTGATTTTGTCGCAATTCGAGATACACACCAATGCGTCGACACAGTGTGCATTACACATATACTCGACACTGTCGGCAATGAGTTCGCGCGACGGAAGTGAATACAGCATGCCGTCGTGCCCCATTGCGATGCCGTCGTCGATGGCAATGGTATCGAACTCCGCGGCAAAGAAGCCCTGTTCCTCAATGAGTCCCTTGACGTACTGCCCGATATCATGAAGATGGACGTGCCCCGGAACGAATTGGGTGAACGAATTGGCGATACCGATGATCGGTTTGCCGAAATGCTCTTCTTTCATGCCGTTGGCGCGCCAGAGACTCCGTGCCCCGGCCATTCGTCTTCCCTGAACCGATGTCGTACTCCTTAACGGTATCTTCATGCCCTACTCCTGATTCTATACGCAAGAACGAAAGATCGAATCCAATATCCCCCCTCGAAAGGTACGGGATACACCACCCTCCAAGCCAATTCCCCCTGAAGTCGACCTCTTCAGATTCGCGAGTTGCCGGATGCAGCAGAGATCGAATAAAACAAGGAAGGAAAACCTGCATCGGTTCTGGTTAAAATTACGAACCGCCGACCTTTGGAGCAAGGGATCTGTCACACACGTCTTACCCCAACC
>CAZEMW010000350.1:0-4775 GCA_964513105.1 uncultured Fibrobacterota bacterium | reverse complement strand
ATCCGAAGCTATCTTTATCATGCATCAAGAAACCGGTCAACTCAATCGATGGAGGAATCTGATGAAATCACTTGTTGCAATGATGACAGCCGTCCTATTCATCGGTGCGCCGATTTGCGCCGTTGAAGTGCAGGTTCACTATGAGGAGGACGATCGGGAGGTTCATAGAACGGAAACCGGTGTTTTCGAAGAGGATTATCTCTTTCTGGGAAAATCGCTCGATTTTGCCGGAAGGGCCGAAGACCTCGTGTTTCTCGGAAAGGATCTAAGCTTTTCCGGTAGCACCGACCTCGGAATATATGCGCTCGGCCAGGATCTAAGAATCCTGGGAGACGCGCACAACGGCATCATGGCAGGTGCTCAAAACATATCCATCGATTCTCTCATCGAGGGCACATGTTACATCGCTTGTCAAAAGCTGCTTTTGAGTGAAACGGCTGTCTTGAACGGCACTCTTTTCGCCGGTTGCGCGGAACTGACGGTTAACGGACCAATAAACGGCGATCTGTTTGTGGGGGCGGGTGAAATTGTAATCAATCACCAGATCACCGGCGACGTAACCGCCTATGGCGGCCGTATAGTCATTGGCGAGAACGGAAGAATCGACGGGAACTTCACATACTCCGCCGGGGAACCTTTGAGCGAGGAAGAAAGAAAGAAAATATCCGGCGCCGTAACCGTAACGGAACGTCATCCGTTTGACAAAGATAAGCCTGGAGAAATCTCATGGATGGTTCAGCTCTTCATCATGCTCGCGCTTTTTATCTCCTTCGTGGCTGTAGGCCTCCTGCTGCTCTTTTTCCCGGCATTTCAGAAGCTGAAGGCAAAGAGATCCGAAAAGGGATTCTGGACGACTGCGCTTTGGGGACTGATCCCGGTGCTCATGTACCCGGGACTATTTGTTCTCGGAATCGCGTTGGTTGTCACAATCCCCTTTGCTATGATTCTATTACTCGCATTCTTCCCCCTACTGTTTCTTGCCCATCTGAACGGGACAGTACTCATCGGTGGCTATGTATGCGAAAAACTCCAATGGAATGCCACAAAAAGACATATCAGATTCCTCATCGGAGCTGCTGTGGGGCTGGTGCTCTCACTCATTCCCTTTGTAAACATCCTGGGTTTTGTGCTCATTTCTGCTCTGGGTTGGGGAACCTTCCTTTCCTTTCTGTTTGGACGGGAGCTACCGGGAAGTGAGGAGGAAGGAAAGGGCACGCCGGCAGTTGGTGAGCAGTACTAGCCCAGGTTTCGCAGCCGAAACACGGCATTCTGCGGAGGATATTGCACATCATCAGAGCAAAAAACGGGCGGGAGTTCTTCCTGCCTGTTTGACCTCGGTTCTTAGTAGAGCGCCTTGATACGGACATGCTTCGACCCGCTCAGCAAGAACGGCACAGGAACACAACTGACCTCCCCTCCGTTCGCCCTGAGTTTACCGAAGGGGTGGGCTGTGTTTCTCACGGCCATCCATGCTTTGACCCCCTCGGCAAGAACGGGAGAGGAAGTATGGTGACGGCGGCCGTCCGCCCGGTGTCCTCCGTTACTCTCCAGCGGGGCGACGACGCCGATTACGCTCCAGTAGTTCAATCACCTCGTCATCCGTTGTCTGTTCGAAATCCTGATACCACGTGCCTACAGCATAGAACATCGAAGGTTTCTCAAGAACGACCAATTCATCAGTGATTGCTTCAATATCCTCACACACTTTCGGAGCTCCCACCGGTACCGCGGCCACGAGGCTTTGAGGGTTCTGTTTCCGAATGGCGCAAGATCCCGTGCGGAGTCTGTTCGGGTTTATCCGGAGGACCGGGGGACGAAGACGCTCCGCTACTTCCCGTCCCCGAGGCTCCGCCCGTCTAGCCCAGTTGGGCCACATACGCGGCTTCTCGAACCATTTGCGCCGCATATCCCCATTCATTGTCGTACCAGCTCATGACTTTGACAAGATTCCCTCCGACAACTTTTGTCATTGTAAGATCAACGACAGAGGCTCTCGAATCGCCGATTATATCCGATGAAACGATATAGTCGTCGGAAACTCCCAGAATGTCGCGATAGCGGTCGGATTCACTCTCTTCTCGGAAGATCGAGTTTATTTCATCAGCGGTTGTCTCTCGCCTGGTAATGTAAACGATATCTGCGAGAGAGCCGGCGGGGATCGGTCCCCGAATAGCGACGCCGTCGAATTTTCCTTCCAGTTCCGTCAGTACTTTGGTAGTCGCTTTGGCGGCTCCGGTTGTGGTCGGGACAAAATTCACCGCCGCCGCCCGGCCCCGTCGAACCTTCTTGCTCGGGCCGTCCACTATCTCCTGACTCGAGGTATACGCATGTGTCGTAGTCATCAGAGCTTTCTCTACACCAAACCTTCGATCCATGATCTCCGTTACGGGGGTAATGCAATTAGTCGTACAACTGGCGGTGGAAAACATCGAATCACCTTTTTCCGCATGATTCACTCCCGGAACGATAAACCGCATACCGTCCCCTTTTGCAGGTGCGGAAAGAATTGCCCGTTTTGCACCCGCCGACAGGTGCTTTTCGAGGCCGTCTTTGGTGGTAAAAATTCCGGTGCACTCGAGGGCAATATCTACCTGTAACTCCTTCCATGGTAATTGTGCCGGATCCTTTTCGTTCAAGAGCCGTACGCGACTGTCGTCCAGTATCAGGTCGTCTGCCTCGGAGGCAACTCGCCGTGGATACCTTCCGTAAACGGAATCGAACCGTATCAAATACGATAGATTATCGGCGGGAAGAAGATCGTTTACCGCCGCCACTTCAAGATCGGGATGATCCAAGGCAATTTTCAGTGCCGCACGCCCGATCCTTCCCAATCCGTTGATCGCAATACGAGTCATCTTTCGGCTCCTTTGTAGTATGAGGAGTTCTGCAGTGATTCAAGAATAGTCAATCAATGCGGGCAAAGACCATGCCCGTAACCCGTAGATATACTCTCGACAGCTCTGGGACTCGATCAAGGGTTGGGTCAAATTCGTCGACGAAAAGGGTGGTTCATAATCATCCGACGAGATCCGCAACCGACATGTGATTACCGAAAAACGTATGGGATGTTGCACTGGTGACGGATCACGGGTAGGATTACCGGACAGGTACCCAGTGCCCTGCTGATCCAATAATCACCGCAACCTTTTCGTCATCGAAACTCGTCATTCTCGAAAACGAAACACGTATGCAAAGGGTGTTCCTCACCGGTAGTCCAACAAGCACTTTATAGGAATGTGACTTGCTCGTAAGTGAGGCGAATCCCAAGGTTCTGCAGAAAGGATGGAGCGTATGTTTGTCAAGAACGTAACGATCGGTGGAGTAGAGCCCTTCCGCTCGGGGTGAAGCCGTGCACGTCATGCTCGAAACCGAGTGATTTCCACGGACGGACACATCCTGGATTTATAGGCTCGACAGCTGCCATGGAAGAGGCAAGATTGTCCGAGCGGTATCGGAGTAATCCCTCGGGTAAACGGTCGTACGAAAAGGCCGAAGTCAAATCTAAGACAAGCGCAGGTGTCACGGCGAGAGCCTGGTCCACGCAACCCGGTTTTGCTCTAATTCTCCGTCCTGTATGCCGCGCCAACCGAGCGACATACAGGACGGCGCCCGAATCGAGTTTTCCCGAGAGCGCGGCAAGTCCGACGCTCTCGGCTCAGGCTCTTCGCTTCCCGGTTACTCGGATTCCATCGGCAGAACAGTACCGGTTCGGCCATAGTTGTCCCGATGAATTCTGATGCTTGTGCCCTGAATTCGGTTCACCGACGGCCTGTTCAGAGAAGTACGCCCGCTGAGATGCTGGGTGTACAGGTATTGCCCCCGTATGTTATAGACTTTCCGGAGTGAGGGCACTTTTCCATTCCCGCCGATGTTCGGGAAGGCCGAAGGACGATCGACGACTCGTGACCCCGGTTCCGCCGCGCCGTAAACATCGATTTCGTAAATCGAAGGGGAACCGGCACCAGTGTCGGCTCCCGCAGCGATACAAAACACACGCACATACCGACCGAGTATCGGTTCTGTGTGATACCCCATGATCGAGGTCTTGTTCTGAACTTCCGATCCTATAACCTGATAATCGGAGAAACTTTCATTCCGGGATATCTGAATTTCGTATTCTCGGCCGGTTTCCGAGATTGTAAAACCACCGAAATTCACAACCACTCGACCGATTTCGACCTGGCTTCCCATATCGAGCATAACCCACTTGGGGAACGCCTCATCGTCGGCATGCCAGGCCGGCCTTGATTGTTCCCCATCATACACGAGATCCGGACCGTGTCCGGCTGCCTGACTCGACGATGAAGCGGCTATCGGTTCAAGTCGGCTTCGCTGGTACCCCACTCCCTTCAGCGCGGTGAGCAGGGATACGGACGAATCGACAATGGCATATTCAATAGACTCAGGCTTACTGTAGACATCGCCAAGTAGGCCGTCTTCCTTGGCATCATACGACGGATGGTACCCGAGCATAAACTCATACTCTTCGTCCACGTAGCCGTTCGTAAATCCACAAACAAAGGTTTCGCCGAAAGGCGAGTGGGCACGGATGTTGGCCAGTATTTCATTAAAAGGCTCGCCATGCAGACCGATAAACGCCATATCTCCGATCCTCAACCCGGATATTCCGATAGGTTCGGACTGGAAAGCACCTTCGAGTATCGGAGATACTTCCCTGGTTTCTATATCACCGACCCAACGGTAAATGGAATCGGCGATCTGCTGCGCCTGAGACAACATACCCGCATAGTTCTCAGGATAGGGATACATACAAT
>CAZEMW010000349.1:4229-4848 GCA_964513105.1 uncultured Fibrobacterota bacterium | reverse complement strand
ATGCAAAGAAGTCGGCACAAAGGCTCTTCTGGGGGTTCGGCCACCCGGAATGACCGTTCCCGACGAACCTAACGTACGGTCTGCATGCATCACCGACCAGACTGTATTCGAGAACATACGAAATGAATTCCGTCCTACCGATGTAGTACACTGTGCCGGTGTGTGTGATCTCGACGTCTGTGAGGAGCGGCCCCGATGGGCGTATCGCCTGAATGTCGCTGGAACCGGGGTGCTGGCGCAGGTTTTCGGTTCGTCGTGTCACATGTACCAGATGAGTACCGACCTGGTGTTCTCTGGCAATACTCCTCCCCCCGGCGGATACTCTGAGCATACGAATCCGGACCCTGTCAGCGTGGCGGGAAAGACATTTGCCGAAGCCGAGCGTATAACAATGCGTACTTCTCGATGGTGCATAATTCGGCTCGGATTGCCACTGGGACCTTCGGTCACCGGAAATAAGGGCGCGGTGGACTGGGTGGCGCACCGCCTGAGGAAAGGATTGCCGGTATCTCTGTTCTATGACGAGCGCCGCAGTTGCATACCAACCGACGAACTGAGCCGATACGCAGCGACAGCGGTCGAACGAAGGCTTCAAGGGCTTTACCATCTTGGGGGCAGA
>CAZEMW010000349.1:0-4219 GCA_964513105.1 uncultured Fibrobacterota bacterium | reverse complement strand
GGGGCAGACAAACGATCAGCCTTTATGAAATGGGGAGAAAGGTCCTCGCCGAGGGGGGATGGTCGGAGAACCTTCTGAGAGGACTGTATCGATCGGACGAGAAGAACGGTCCTCCACGAATCGGAAATGTCGAACTGAACAGTGAGCGAATCCGCGCAAAATTACGATTTCCCGAGACTGTTGCATAATTCGTGTCTGTCCGAAAATCCTCGAAAACGGACGCCGAGTTCCGATCAATCGGGAAGGTGCCCGTCCCTCCCGCTCTGAGAATGGGTCTATCCTCACCCGTTTCCCGACTCCCGATTCCTCCTGAGGCCTTCGTGAGGCAAAAGCTTTTCGGAATGGTCTTTGCCGGTTAGGACGTTCCGGTATCTATAATTTATATTGTTGTGTTGCCAATACCGGTCCACGGTACCGGCACAGTTGTACCGTTTCATGCAGGTCGATTCACGCTTAATTAAGCGGTTTAACGAACCGACGTAGTAATTTCGAATAATCTCGGTTGGAGCAAACCGGACGTATGAACAAATTGGCTGTTTTTCTACTGGGGGGATTACCCTTCATGGGGTTTTTGATCGGAACAACCGAGCTTCAGCTCGAAAACTCCCCCGTCTCGAATGATCGTGCCCTGGTGGTTACCGGAAGTGTGGCCGGAGTATTCGCCGCCGAAAACTACTTGTCGCAGGAATATGTAGACACCATGGTGCAACGAGCGTTCCTGCTGTTCCAGGGCGTCGAGACGGCCCGGGACCGGGATAAATACCAGCGCCATGCCGTCAAACAAGCAACCGAAATCGCCGCGGAGCTTCGAGCACGGGCCAAAGGTGATCGGAACGAGAAATATGTGGCCTGGAAGGTCGGAGAACTCGAACAGCACATCCAGTTGGAAGAAAAAGAGATTCTGCTTCGAAAAATCCAACAGCAGGAATTGCAGAAGGGGCCGCTTATCGCGGCGTTCAATCAAGAGCTGGCTCAGGAGCGTCCCGATTTTGCAAAACTGAAACAGATCCATCTCAAAACCAGCAGTATTGATCCAAATGTGGCCGCGCAGATGAGTTCATCGATGCGACAGAAGAGTCGAGTAGTGACACGCGACGCTTCCATCGGCTTTGAAAAGTGCATAATGAGTAGTGATCTTCAGGGCGCAGAGGAGATTTTTGAGTATTGTGACCGAAATCGGATGCATTTGCGTCTTGATCCTCAGACCTATACATTCATGGAGAGCAGAATAGGTCGTGAAAGCCAAATCAGGGACTCCGAATCCGCTTTCAACAATCTTACCCGGAAGATTCACGTTCTTCTGGGAGAAAACCAACTGACGTCGGCATGGGAGGAACTGACCGTTTTTGGGCGAAAACTCGAGAACATTGGGGATGCAATCCCGGCGTCGTCCCGCCGCAAAAACGAACGGGTTCTCGAAGAACTCTTTGAGAAAGCCGAAGAGAAAGAAGACTCAATCCTGGCATTCCATGCAAAGGTTCTGGAGAAAAGAGGCGTTGACGCGGCGATCAGCTATGTTGAGCACCTTACTCAAACCGGCGGTTTGTCTCACCGAGGATATGCCCGTGCCGACAGCATGATTCTTGCAGCCGGCGGTGAGTCCGACGATGCTTCCGGCAGTGCCCTGGCCCGGGAGCTTTCCGATCTGTCTTCATTCTCCGGAACCCAATTCGCGCTGGAAGATGCTCATAAGAAGGCAGAGGCAAAACTGAAGGCACGTGCCGACAGTATTCGCGCCGTTGAGGAAGAGCGCCTGAGGAAGCGACAGAAGGAGCTCGCGCGGGCTCGGGCAAAACAGGAACGGGAAGAGCGCCGGGCGGCACGACGGCTCAAGAGAAAGCGCGGAAGAGCCGAATGGTATGCCGTACGAATTTACAAGTGGCTCGAACGCGGGCGCACCAAACGGGCATTGCGCAAGTACTCGCGCATTCGTGACAAAATGGAACTCTACCTCGAAGACAGCCGGTTTGCCATGCTGGAGACGGCAATTCGTTCAGCACGCGAAGACCTGGAGCGCCCGAAAGAGAGTCCCACAATAATCGCCGTTCCCGAAAACAAGAAGAAAACAGACCTCGCCGAGCTTGAACGCCGAGCCGAAAACCATATTGAGCAAATCTACGCTCTTCTTGAAAAAGAGGACGTCGGGGCGGCAATGCAACGGTTCAAAAACAATTATGAGTTACTCCGTGTGCATCTCTACGGTGAGGCCTTTCACATGCTTGAATCCACGCTTCAGGCGGCAGCCGGCGGAACCGCGGAGAATGCCGTCAAACAGGCCGCACTCCCGACCGAAACCGCTGAAAAGGAAATCGTAAAAATCTATGAGCTCCTCGGCGAAGAGAAGGTGAAAGAAGCCTGGCGCGCTTTTCATGAGCGCCGGGATTTCCTCAAGAAGTATACGGCTGCCGACGCCTTTGCCGTTCTGGAAGAGACGTTGTCCCAGGCACGTCAATTGGTAAAACGCTAGTCTGGTGTCCGACAATTGGCGTGAATTCAGGCGAGGCGATTTTCGTTCCCATTGAGACGTGAGGAGCACGAATACTGGAAGTATTCAACCGACGAGCAACGAAAATGGGGGCGAAAAGCGCCCGTATCAATACTTGGCAATTGTCGGTCGCCACACTCGTCGGCCAAAGAAACTGTTTCCGGCGATACTCAACTCGCGATGTCTCGCGGCCGCAGTACAATCACGCATGTACGTTTGCCCGTCTGCGATATCGGCTCGCCTGCTCGTGAGCAAAACCTCAGCCGTCCAATCGGGACAAGGATGATCTTCGATGAAATCCGCAGCAAACCTCGCGGTCGTTTTTGCTCTCTGCATTTCGGTTGTTTCAGGGAGAGAGGCCGTTGGTGTTCACCCCGGGGTTCGCACCGATCTTCGGGGTCCCACCCTCGGGTACGTGTCCTTTACCGACACTTCGACCTACAACAGTTACCACTTTCACGGATCCCCAATAGGGTTTCTCGAAACAATGTCTTCAGTCGTCGATTTACAGCTACGAATGGATTTGTACCGGCGACAGCTTCGGGAGTATCCTGATTCTCTGTATGAAAGTACCACTCGGTACGATCTGCCCTACCTGGTGGTAGGTCGCCCCGATATTTTTTATGCGGCATTCCACTACCGGCCCACTGTAATTGAGATTCGGGAGATAGATCCGGCGCTCGCCACCGACGCATACGGTCCCGCCGGCTCGCAGTTGGAACGGGCATTCGCAGCCGAATCATTGGCCGTCTATTCCCTTCCGGTTCAGAGATTTGGATTGTCTCTCGCCTCGGGGGTTCCCGGAGGCATTCTTCGGTTTGGACTTGTGGCCGACGCGTTCTACGGAGTCGAGGGGATTGACACCCGCAGCGACAAACGGGTACTTGCGGGAGTACGGGATTTATCCTTTCATCTCGGATCGCAAATCCACGACATGGTACGCCTGGGATTTGCGGTTGGCGCTGCGGGATCGATTGACACGCTGTATGACGAACCCGAGGGTTCGGCGGTTCCGGCGCAGGATCGGTTCGTGGATCTTTCGTTCCCCAGGATCGGTGGATCGATAGATGTGAGCGGCAGCGGCATGCCGGCATACAGCAATTTTTCTCTGATGTATGGTAAGAACAGATTTCTGTATGTGACCAAACGCAGCGGACCCGGCCGGGCAGTCGGCGTAAACCGTCAGAACAGTGGCGGCAATGAAGACGCCCTGGTGGGAGACAGCATTGGCTGGGACTGGCAGACACTGGTAAACATAAAGAGCGGCGAATTCAGCCTTCAGCCCGCCATGAGATGGACCTATTGGCGAAACGCGGTCTCCCGATACGAGCCGACCGAGGACAACGACAATCCCTTTCAGTTCAAACGAGAACGCCGGGACACTTCCTGGGAATACCGATCACTTCTTTTCGGCATCGGAACCGCGGCACATTACGGAAACTACGGCACCGGCTTGCTGGAGGTTGGTTTCGGGAATTTGCAACTGGAGTACGGCCCCGCGTTTTCGGGCGCCGGAGAGTTTAGAGAGCCCATACGAAAATTCAGTTTGGGGCTTGAGGGGAATATCCATTCCGTACCGAAACTTCGATTTCCGGAGAGTACTACGCTGTCGCTTCGGTTGGGCTATCTGTTTCTCCGCGACTTTGCCGGGACCGCATCCTTCCGGTCTTCGGATATAACACTGGTCAATACGCGGGTGAAACCCATGTCCCAGTATCGACGGTACCTGTACTA
>CAZEMW010000348.1:0-4888 GCA_964513105.1 uncultured Fibrobacterota bacterium | reverse complement strand
GTAGTCCCTGTCGGACATTTGTCGACAAGGCGACAACAAGGTCATGAGTAAGGCGGCCGCTCGGGAGGTCCGGTGCGGCCGCCTTCAATACCTCTACTTCACCAGAAATGCCTTCCTGGTAACCGCGTTGCCGTCGGCCTCGAGTCTAAGAATAAATGCTCCCGAACCCAGTGTCTTGGGTATTGAAATAGTGTGAAGACCTTTGCTCGTGCCGGTAAGATCGTTTTCCCATATCAGCGCACCCCGGGCGTCCAAAAGACGAATTGAGGCACGACCCGTGTTTTGCGGAAGTGAATAGTGCACCTTAAGGGCATTGCTTCCCCCGGAGAGGCGAACCGTCATCCGCGGCGCTCTATGGACCCTCATATGGGTTTGTGCATCAACAATTTCGTCAACAAACCGTAGAGTTCCATAATTCCGAAAGTCATGCAGATTGTCTGTGTTTAAATAGAAATAGTCATCATTATCCGACCAGATGTAGTGTACCAGTTGGAGACTGCATGGCTCTGAGGTTATGTGAAACATGTTCATTGCCCACTCATCCCCGTGTTCAGGAGGAAAGGCCGAGTTTTCGGCAATAGTGACCTCATGCGTAAGCGTATCGAACATCTCTTTGGGCTTGCGAATAGCGTGCGGGAAAAGAGTTTCACGGGCAAGATAGAAATTGAACCACCGAATGGCGGCGGTATCCTGAGCGGTGAGACCATCGGCAAGAGATATCGTACCGCCATTTGCCAGAAAAACTCCATCGTCAATCAGGTCTTCGTACCCTTCATGGACCTGTTTCGGAAACCGGTATCTCTCCGTATTGGCGTGGTAGCGTTGGACTATGGTATCTGGAACACTGCATCCGTTCATGAAAATAGTATCCTGCGACGTCGCATTCTGTTGAATGAAGGTGGCCGAATCGCCCAGAGGGTATGGAAGATCCGGTTTTGTTCCGGTGTACTCCATTTTCACCGGCTCGTTCTTAAGGACCGGATACGCGTAGTAAACATTCCATCCTTCGTTGCCCGTCTCAACTTCCGCCGAGGGCGTGAATTCTCCGGAGAAGGAAGGATACTCGGCCGGATTCGCAATGAGGGCATTGAGAGCATCCAGCAGCGCGGTTTTCATGTCCTCGGTCAGTGTTGCGGCGGCTTCAATAGCTGTGATGTCTGCCGCATCCATTTCAGATTCCAGCATTTGCCCCGGAACTGGAGCTTCTGTGTCCGTCAAAGCGGCTCCGAGGATTTCCCAATTCACGATATCTTCTTTGACAAGTACCGGCGGGGTGGGGAGCGCCTCGAATGCGCTGTCCATTTCAGCATCGCGAGCCTTGAGATCAAGCGGCCCTTTCATGGACGCGAACGGGAGTTTCATTTCCAGGCTCCAGGCGGTATCCGTGTCCTGATTGCAATCGGCCAGGACCATGCTGTTGCAGGGCGTCCCTTCCACATGGACCGCATATTCGAGGCCTTCGAAATTAAAATTGAAGTTTGATCCTGGACGCTGGTAGTTGAGAATGTCGCTGATGCTACTATCGTTTGCCGGGGAGGCGTTTATCTCTACGTAGTTCTTCTCGTAGCTCTCGCCCTCAGGATCCGGATCGAAGAAAAGTTCAAACACGTTCTCATCGTAGTAGCCCGCGACGTCACGTCCGGATCGATAATTCCACACCTGGTCATTTTTCGTCCTGAAATACACATATAGAGCCGTGTTGTCCCAGAGAAGCTTTGCTTTAGCTTCGCCGTCGCCGGCATGAGTTTTCGCCAGTAGTCCCATTTGTGCCTGACTGATTATGCCCTGACGTGTAAGCTCCTGTATGTACTCAAGCGAGAACCTCAACTCTCCCGACGTATCCGCCTGACTCCAGGCGACCTCATCGGCCTTCCCGTCGATCGTGATCTCACCGGTGAAACGTCCGCATCGGTAGACCGGAAACTCCGAGTCGGCGGCGAAAAGACCTGGTCCTGAGAGTAGCAATGCGCAGAGCGCGGTGAGCGTGCATAAGCGGTTCATGAATCCTCCCCCGGAGATACTGGTATTGTGTTGTCGAAATACTTCGTTGTTTCAGGCCGCTGCGAAATAGACGAGCGGTTTATCCGCCGCGAATCGCAGGGGAACGTGAGTACATATACTATAAAATAATACAACATGTTCACGAAATCTATTTTTGCATGTGTATTGTTTCGACGACCGAATGGCCAAAATAGGTCATTTTGTTTGATTCGGAGGAGGAAGGTGATCCCTCCTGTAGTACTGCTCTGGGAATTCCGAATCCATGTTCGTGTTTTCTCATCCCCGATCCTGCCGCTCACGGGAGATTATTGATGTATTTGTTTCATAAGGTACCGCACCCGGCAAACTGTGCCTTCGCCGTTCCCGCGAAAGGCAACGGTGTACGTGTCCACCGCAACGTACTTGAGATGAAAAAAACTGTCTGTTCCGACGGTGTATACCACGTTGCTTTTGAGAATACTCGTCTATGGTCGGAGAACTACGGAAGAAATGAATTAACGCAACAATGGGATTTCGCGGAAGGGGAGAAGCAGTCGAAATCTACGCTGGAGCTATCGAAGTCGGGGGAGATCGTGCTGCGGAATGCAAAAGGAAAAGAGCTTCTCAAATCGGTCGCCGGGGAAGCGTTTGGAATCTGGAACAAGCAGGGGTGGATGTTCACGTTTGAGCAGAAATCCTCCATGAAATTCTACGGTATGGGCGCGAAATGTACCCCATTTGAGAAGAGTGGAAGAGATCACGTATTCTGGAATGTAGACGTATTTGCCGATATTCCGCGTGAGCAGATCGAACGCGCCGATTACGATCCCGATTACATCGCAATTCCCTGGGTGATCATCAAACAGGGCAAAGATTTTGTCGGCATTCTCATCGACAGCCCGTACGCTTCCTACGTCTCCCCGGCCAAAATGGTGAGCATTGGGGGGATGCAGGATTCAGCCGAGTCGCTGCAACAGAGATTCTACCTTGCAGCCGAAGGCGGAGTACCATCTATCTACATCCTCCACGGCCCTTCGCTATCGGCTCTAACCCGCAAGTTTCAGCGCCTGGTCGGATTGCCGCCGCTGCCGCCGGTGTGGAGCCTGGGGTTTCACCAGAGCCGATGGGGATACGGATCGCTGGAGGTCCTTAACTACCTGGCCGACCGTTTTGAGAAACTGCGTTTTCCGGCAGACGGCCTATGGCTTGATATCGATTACATGAAAGAATATCGCGTATTCACGTTCGATCGCAAAAACTTCCCTCACCCTGCATCAGACATCGCATCGATTCGAAAACGTGGATTTCACGTGGTTCCAATCCTGGATCCCGGTGTTAAGCGTGAGCCCGGGTACGATACATATGAGAATGGCCGAAAGGCGGACGTATTCTGCCGGAACGGTAACGGCGATGAATTTGTCGGATTTGTCTGGCCGGGGAAAACGGTATTTCCGGATTTTTCCACCCCAAAGGGTCGACGATGGTGGGCTCGAAACGTAGAGCAATTTGCCCGGATTGGGTTTGAGGGTTTCTGGGTTGACATGAATGATCCCTCGACGGGCACCGTACCATGCACCGGAATGCGATTCAACCACGGACGAGTCGACCATGACGCCTTTCATAACCAGTACGGTATGCTCATGGGAGTTGCGACACGAGCGGGGCTGGAGAAAGCCCATCCGGGAAAACGGGTTTTTGTACTGTCTCGTTCGGGTTATACCGGGGGACAAAAGTGGTCTGCGTACTGGACCGGAGACAACATTTCGAATTACGCGCATCTCCGATCCACAATATCAAAAAGTCTGAATCTCGCCCTTTCCGGCATGGCCGTCAACGGCCCCGATGTCGGAGGGTTCGGCGGAGATGTAACCGGACGACTCATGATAGACTGGGTCAAAGCCGGGTTTCTCTTTCCTTTTTTTCGAAACCACTGCGCAAGGAATCGTCGTCGACAGGAATCGTGGATGCTCGGGGGACGGGTTTTTAAAGTCGCGCGACGCTTTACCAGGCTCCGATATAAATTGCTTCCGTATCTGTATAACCTTTTCATTCAGCACTGTGAGAACGGAGATGCCATTCTTCGTCCGCTCTTCTACGACTTCAACAGCAGCCGGGAATTCGACCTCGACCTGGTTGACGATCAGTTTATGGTCGGGCCGTCCATTATGCAGGCCCCATTCCTGACTGAAAATGATGCTCGCAAGCGGGTACTGTTACCGAAAGAACGATGGTATCGGGCGGATCAGGGACGATGGGTACACGGTGGACGGTTTCTTTACGTTTCAAAGGATGACGATCGAACACCGATTTTTCTTCGAGATAAATCCATTGTTCCCATGCAGAAAGGGGTTCGTCACGACAACAAGAAAGAACTCTGTGACATCGAGTTGCTACTGTGCTGCAGCAGGATTTTCGCCGGTACCGTGAGGTACCGCTACTCCGTCGACGACGGAGAAACACTTGATTACCAGTCGGGGAAAAGAACGTCCTGTGAAATTACCGTACATCGTCGAAAAGACGAAATACGAGTAGTGATTACGACTGAGAGTGAAGGCTATCGCCCGGTGCGCTTTCGATTGATAACTCTGGTTCATTTTCGCAAGTTGACCCTGGTGCGGGGTGGTCGGGAAACGGAAATGAAATCGAGGACGCGGGAGGTTGAGCATTTCGGAGTGAAGGATCGGTGGTATTTTTGGGGTTGACGGTTGACGGTTGACGGTTGACGGTTGACGGTTGACGGATGACGGATGACGGATGACGGATGAAGGATGAAGGATGACGGATGACGGATGACGGATGACGGTTGACGGTTGACGGTTGGCGGTTGGCGGATGGCGGATGGCGGATGGCGGATGACGGATGACGGATGACGGATGACGGATGACGGATGACGGATGACGGATGACGG
>CAZEMW010000347.1:0-4896 GCA_964513105.1 uncultured Fibrobacterota bacterium | reverse complement strand
CTCGTTCTCGTTCTCGTTCTCGTTCTCGTTCTCGTTCTCGTGCTCGTGCTCGTGCTCGTTCTCGTGCTCGTGCTCGTAATCGTGTTCGTGCTCGTAATCCAAAGATCGGTTGCAGGCAATGTTAAATCCGATTACGCACCATCCTGCGACACACAGAATCCATCGAATCCGCCCGCCTTACTGGTGTAACCGTTTCACCATGTAATAGGGGTACTCATCGAATTCTTCTCCTCCCCCCATGACCCGGGGATCATTTGTCTCAACCAGTCGATGGACGAGCTGTTTGGCGAGCTTCTGGCGGGTATCGCGGTATCCGTCTTCCTCCGCGACGTTATGCAATTGTGCGGGATCTCTCTTCAGGTCATACAGTTCCTCGGCGGGCCGTTTTGCAAATGCAAGTTTGAAAAGCCTTCGCACATCGGGGTTCTGACGATTTCTGAGCATGTACCGTTTTGTTGGAGAGCGGTCTATATCGCGATATCCGGGGGGATCTCCTACCGGCCAGCGAGTCGGTTCGAAATTTCTTATGTAAAGAAATTCATGTGTCCTGATCGCGCGAGACGGATAGCCGGTGGGGGTATCGCCTTGCGCCCAGATATGTCTTTCACGTCCAGTCAGAACATGATCACGACTATCGCTATCCCAGTTGAAAAGATCGCCGCGCAGCAGCGGCATCAGGCTGGAACCAGACATCTCATCGGGCGTCGGTGCCCCGGCAAGTTCAAGAAACGTTGGAGCCAGGTCACACAGACTGACAAATTCAGAAACTGTTCTTCCGGCCCCGATACTCCTTCCCCACCTGACCGCGAATGGAACCCGGGTGCCGGTGTCGTACAGATTTGCCTTACACCGGGGAAACGGCATACCGTTGTCGCTGGTCACAACCACAAGCGTGTTCTCAAGTTCGCCGATTTCCTCTAACGTATTCATCAGCTCACCGACTTCACGATCAAAGCGACCGACTTCATAGTAGTACCGACACAGATCTTTCCGGATGGCTTCTTCATCGGGCAGACAGGCGGGCGGCTCCACGCTTCCGCTTTCACAAGTCCGGTTGAGACGACTCCGCGGACCATAGTAGCGGTGCGGGTCGTGGCTGCCGAACCAGAAGCAGAACGGTGCATTTTTCGGTCGAGCCCGGAGGAAATGATTAAAACTCCGATACCGTGGCCCTGCGGGATTACGGCTTCGACCTCCGGGCTTTATTCGCCCCGGTCCCCACCCTTTCCGGCTAAAGCCGACGTGGTATCCCACCGCCTCGAGAAGATCCGGATAGACGGGAAACTTTGCCGGAAGGGTGCCCCACAGATTGGCGCCCTGCTCCAACTCCCAATGATATCGCCCAGTCAGAAGGGCGGCACGTGAAGGGGTGCAGGACGGCGCCGTGGCATAGGCATTCTCGAAAAGCACGCCTTCCGAGGCAATCCGATCGAAATTGGGAGTCTGAAGTGCCGTGTCTCCGGATACCCCGGCATGAGGCCACGACCAGTCGTCGGCAAGAGCGAGGAGGATATTCGGTCGCTTCGCATTCCACGTTCGGGGGCCGCAGCCCGCAAATGAGAGCACCGCTGCTCCCGACGCCAAAACCCCGATTTTCTTCAAGGCGACGCGTCGTTGCTGATACATCATTTCAGTGTAGCCGGTACCGTCACCGGTAGCATGGACATAACTCATTCACTCTCCATCGGGGCAATTCTATTCTCCGGCATTACCGGGAGATACGTTCGTGATCAAATTCCGAGATCAGGGATACACCGAAAAACCGACCGCGGGAACTCAACTGAAAGAGCCTCTACTGAAGCCAGGCTCGTAGATCCCGACCAATAAGTGTCTGAAGCTTCCCGACGTCGGTCCGGTATACCTCCTGAAGCTTTTCGCGAGTCTCGGTTTTCAGGTGCACCGGTTCCAGTTCCCCATCTCGAATCGCTTCCACAACCGAAAGGATCGCATTATCGGGAACCCCGTTGAGGGATAGATACTTGTAGAGAAGCCCCTTAAACCCGGTCGCACGAAAGACAAAACGGTAAAAACTGTTCTTGAGAAACCCCGAAGAATTCACCTTTACATCGATCTTGGGTCTGAAATGGTCGTTCACCCCAAGAAATCGATACAAATCGCGCATGAATGCCTGACCGTCGCTGCGCAGATCGTCAAATAGTGCGATTTTCACCTGTGAAAAATTATCGAGATACGCCTGCACCTGGTCATGATAAAAGCCTACGTCCTGGTAATACCAGAGGTATTCCCAGTTCTTCTTCTTTCGCTCATTTTCCTCTTCGAGCGCGTCCTCGAAATCCAACTCCTCGCGGCCGTCGCGCAGCATCATCTTGTATGCGGAAAACGCCCGATCAACCGGATTTCGCAGGATAACAACAATCTTCACGTCTCCAAGAGTCCGTTTTATCACCGGAATGGCCTGCTCATAGAAATAGAGATTTTCTACGCTGGCCTCCCCCACCGCCAGGTTCTTTCGGGCCCATCGAAAGAGCTGCAGGTAGTCGTAGTGATTCTTTATCGTGAATGCCTCTACAAAATCATCCCCGGGCCCCTTGAGGGGGAACTTGAGAAAGTGAGAAGATATGTACTTCGGCTCTTTTATGGGACTCATGTATATCTGCGGATGTTGATCAAGATAGCCCGCCACCGAGGTAGTCCCCGCTTTGGCCGCTCCAACTATCAGGAAATTCGGCAATCGTGATCTCATGTACCTGTACCCACCTTACTGATTCTCGATGTATTCTTCCCACGGTCGAATCGGTCCGCTTTCGGTGCGGAGAGGGCCGAGTGGAAACAGGTAAAAATAAGACAATGACCACAACGGTGCAGCTGAATGCCATGCAATTTATAGTTGCTTTGCATGGAAAAGCTCTCCGGCATGCATCGGGAAGCTCATTCCAGGTCCTTTTTCATCTGCTGAAACTCTTCCCGACTCAGCTCTCCATTTGCGTACCGTCGCTTGAGAATGTCGATTGCGGAATTACCATTGGCCGGTGGAACTCCCTCTGAAGCCGCCGACACCCCGCGGATCAGAAAATAGATAAGCGCTACCAGAAGAAGTGTCCAGACAAGCATCATTATACCACTTCCCCATCCTCCGGTAGAACCCCACCGCATATGATGTCCCCATCCCTGCGCCTGCACGCCGGCGGCGATTTGCGGGCCGTATTGTAGAAGTTCGGCTACCACTTGCATATACTACTCTCCCAGTTTCGGAATCGCTTGTCAAATACTTACGCAAATCACATGCCCCCGGGTGAAAAAGGTCAAAGGGATAAGGGATAAGAACAGAAATTAAACAGAGCATCCCCGGTTACCGAGCGGAGCCGAGGCAACCGGCAGCTTTAGAACGGCAATCCCGTCGAAAAAATGAACCGGCCGCCGCTCAGGACCGAACGACTCATCGGGTGCGCATAGTCCAGCCTGAGAAGCCCCATTGGGAGCAGTATTCGTACGCCCGTACCCACCGACCACTCGAGGTCACGAATATTGGCATTGAGAGGATCCGACCACACGTAGCCCGCATCGACAAACATTGCGAAATGAATCCACCGGTATGGGTAGACTCGTATCTCGAGCGGATTGGCCACAAATGCGGTGCGTCCTCCACGGACGACACCATTGACGTCGACCGGTGAGACATCCTCCTCACGGTAGCCGCGGATGGGACGCACTCCCCCCAATCCTACCAGGAACCGCTCGTGCGGCGGGACCGCCTCACCTTCCTCGCCAAAACCGCTCATGTAGCCCACGTATCCGGCGGAAGAGAAAACGATCCGCCGATCAGCGACGGGAAAGTATGCTCGAAGATCGCCCTGGAACCGAAGGAACTGGTAACTCCAGTCGAGCCCGGGACCGGCCAGTTCGACCTGCAACTCGGAAAACAAAGCCGGTTCGGGGAATTCCGGACGAACACGGGTATCTCGCTGAATTCCCACTCCGATAAGCGCAGTCGCCTTTTCCCGAAATGAGGGGAACTCATCGGTTTCCGTCGGCTCACTCAATCGAATTGCGTCTTCGACGGTCGTCCAGGTCCGGACCGTCCCGTTCGGACCGACTCGTACCGACAACGCAGCCGTTCCACCGGCAAAAACTCCCTCATACGATTCAGGCGCCCGGCGCTCGCCGAAACCCGACAACTCGAGAGTGAGCGAAGGCGATATAAAATGGGGGTAGGTGTAACCGGCTCGCCCGTATGCCAGTACCGACGATACCCTTCCCGAAACCCCCAGACGATGCCCCCGGGAAAACATGTTTCGATAGAGGAATTCGGCAGACCCGAAAATGTTCTCATACGCGTTATAGCCTCCACCGGCTCGGTAGGCAAACATGTCTTTCTCCGTGATGCCGATAAACACAGGGACACGCACGGCCCCCCCCGTACCCGAGCCACCAAGATCGGTAAGCGGCTCAATTCGCACGTCATCGAAAAGTCCACTACGGTACAATTGGCGAATCGACTGTTCAATCACGATCGGAGTCAGTGTGTCTCCCGGCCCGAAAACGAGCTCACGTTGGATTACTTCGGGAGTCAGGTTCTCAAAACCGACAATCTCCACCCCGCCGGCCAGAACAACAGGCCCCGGTACGATGGAGTAGACTACCGACGCATCATAGCGACTGGAATCCAGCTCCACATCGTACGAAACAGCACCGAGAAGATGTCCCTGCTGTGCCAACTGAGCCGAAAGCGCTTCACCGGAGAGTGCCAGGTCGAGGGAATCCAGACGATCTCCCGGCTCAACGGCCACATACTCTCTCCAGTCTCCAGTCACGACGTCGGGGTTGCCGACAGCGGTAATTTTCGCAATCCGGGTGGGCGCCCCCTCGTCTATGAGCAGCTTTACCTCGGCCTGTTGTCGACTCGAGTCGAGAATAACCGTATCGATATCAATCGAA
>CAZEMW010000346.1:0-4905 GCA_964513105.1 uncultured Fibrobacterota bacterium | reverse complement strand
GTACAAGGTGGTGGAAGTCAAAGCGCATGAGATTCAACGAGGGGAGAACATCTGGGATCTCTGCAATGATCCCTCGGGTCAGATTCCTCTCTGGCTTCTCATTAAATACAACCGGAATATTGATGTTGCCCGTCTTATGGCGGGGCAGCGGGTCTGGATCCCTTCGGTGGCTGAGAAAACCGAAGAAGATATTACCAGAGAGACCGCCGATTGGGCCGGAGTATATCCGGCGTACCACGAACCGACTCGGTATCCCTCCACTTCGGTTGTCCCGGTGCCGTAGGAATTTGGGAGCTCGGATTGGGGATTGGGGATTTTAAGATCCGAGATTCGAAATCCCCGATTCACAGAGTATCCAATAGATCCTTCATTAGAGTTTTATAGATTTCCCCTGACGTAGGCCTCTGCATTTCGGAAGATTGTCAAGCCGGTACCTTCCTCCGGCAGTTCTTCCCGTGTCCATCGAGGATGGTTGGTGCGGTGCAGGTATGCTTCGGGGTGCGGCATTAGCCCAAAGACTCTGCCCGACGGGTCGCATATTCCCGCGATACCAAACTGGGACCCGTTTGGGTTGTCCGGATATTCTATGGTGGGCTCGCCGGTTGTTTGTGAGGCATAGTTCATCACTATCTGGTTTCCGGCGCGAAGCAGGTCGAGGACCTCTTTGCCGGGAGTCATAAATTTGCCCTCACCATGTCGCACCGGGAAATAAGCGGAGTCCATACCTTTTGCAAAAATACAGGGGGATTTTGTATTTACTTTCAGCGAAACCCATCGGTCTTCGAAACGGCCGGAGTCGTTATGGGTCAAGGTGACCGACTGTTTGGTGTAGTTGCCGTCGAACCCGGGAAGCAGACCAAGCTTCACCATTAGCTGAAAACCGTTGCAAATTCCGATGACCGGTTTGCCTTCGCGAACGAATTTGACAAACTGATCAATCACCGGTTTGTCGGTGCGACGCACACGGCTTCGCAACAAGCGGTTTGCCTGAGCCTTTGCGGACCCAAGGTCGTCCCCGTCGAGAAAACCACCGGGAAGGCACAGCATCTGGTAAGGATCGAGCGTCTTTTCTCCCTCGAGCAGTTCCCACACGGTAACCACATCGACAGTGTTGAAACCCGCCAATTTGCATGCCTGCGCAGTTTCTATTTCACAATTTACACCATTACCGGACAGGACTACCGCCGACGTCCTTTTGGACATGCCACTATCTCCTCAGAAGTTCAAGGTGCTTTTCCAGGCTGCTTTTGCATCAATCCTCGAGACCGAAACAACTTCCGATCCGGCGAGGCCCGCAAAGGATATTGCGTCACCACGTACAACGTTGCCGATCCTGGAAAACGGCAGGTCGCCGAACAGCGTTTTCATGTCTTTTTCGTGCTGCTTGGGTATTTCGAGTACAATTCTTCCCTGTGATTCGGAAAACAACAGTTCGGTATCCGTGGAACACGATCTGTTTTCCACCGCCGCGAGATCCACCCGAGCTCCGAGTTCCCCGGAGAAGCACATCTCGGTCACTGCAACGGCCAGACCGCCGTCGGAGCAGTCGTGCGCCGCCCGCACAAAGCCCAGTCGTATCGCCTCAAACAATCGTTCGTATATGGCGCGAGATATTTTCGGACGGTGTACCGTTGGAACATCGTTCTCGGCCAGTTCCTTCATTGCCGCATATTCGCTTCCGCCAAGTTCACGATACGTTGTGCCGCACAGGTAAATAACGTTCCCTTCGGATTTGAAATCCATCGTAACGGCCTTGCGGACGTCGGGGATTTTGGCGACGGCACTGAAAAGGAGCGTGGGGGGGATTGAGATTTTCGTATCGCCAATCCGGTAATCGTTTTTCATGCTGTCTTTGCCGGAAATCAAGGGAATGCCGTACTGAATGCACATGTCGTGCAATGCCTGGTTGGCACGAACGAGCTGTGCGAGTTTGTACTCTCCGTCGGGGTTGTCCTCACTTTGTACCGGATCGCACCAGCAGAAGTTGTCAAGCCCCGCCATATGATCGGGATCGGCTCCGGCGCACACCGCATTCCGCACCGCTTCGTCGATCGCCGACGCCACCATTGAGTAGGTGTCGTAATCGCTGTACCGCGGGACGATTCCGTTTGAAACGACTACTCCTTCGAACGAATCAAGATCGGGGCGAATAACCGCTGCATCCGAGGGACCGTCGTTTCGTGCACCGCACAGGGGTTTCACCACGCTCCCGCCCTGGACTTCATGGTCGTACTGACGCACGACATATTCTTTACTGCAGATATTGAGGCGTTTGAGAATGTTGAGCAGATCGTTTTTCAAGTCCGAGGAATTGAGGGGCGCGGATGGTACTTTCTTCTTCTCCTCCCATCGGGCGGTAAGGCGCATCTGCGGAAGCCCGTCATGGAGAAACGACATTTCAATCCGGGCAGCCATTTCATCGCCATACCCGACTTCAAGAAAGCCGGTTTCGGTGAATTCACCAAGGTCCGTTGCTTCGACGTTCCATTCTTGGGCCAGGGCCAGGAATTCCTCGATTTTTTCCGGAGGAACCGCTACCGTCATGCGTTCCTGCGCCTCGGATACGAAAATTTCCCACGGCTCCAAACCATGATACTTCAGCGGCGCGCGTTCAAGATCTACCCGTGCACCGTTTGTATCCTGAGCCATTTCACCCACAGAACTCGACAACCCCCCGGCGCCGTTATCCGTGATGGAGCTGTACAGGTCTTTTGTGCGTGCGTTGAGCAGAAAATCGGTCATTCGTTTCTGTGTAATGGGGTCGCCGATTTGAACCGCGGTCGCGGGGGAACCCTCATGCAGGGGCTCCGAAGAGAATGTCGCGCCGTGGATTCCGTCTTTCCCGATTCGTCCGCCAACCATCACGATCCGATCGCCCACATTCGCTTTTTTGTCGTACCCTTTGTGACCATTTATTTCGAGAGGCATGATGCCGAGAGTACCGCAATACACGAGCGGTTTGCCCAGAAACCGGTCGTCGAATACAATCGTGCCGTTTACCGTGGGAATTCCGCTTTTGTTGCCTCCGTGCTCAACCCCTTCCCGAACGCCCTCAAACACCCGTTTGGGATGAAGAATCCGTGGTGGGATCTTGCCCTGGTATAGCGGCGAGGCGAAACAGAATACGTCGGTGTTTGCCACCAGCCGAGATCCGAGGCCGGTACCGAACGGGTCTCGGTTAACCCCCACAATACCGGTCAGAGCACCGCCGTAGGGATCGAGAGCCGAAGGGCTATTGTGGGTTTCTACTTTGAATACGAGTGCCCACGTATCATTGAATCGGATTACACCGGCATTATCCTTGAAAACGGATAGACAGATATCGCCGGCGCCTCTTTTCTGTCGGACCACCTTTGTCGCGTGCTGCACGTAGCATTTGAACAAGCTGTCGATTGTCTGTGGATCGCGACCTTCTTCGTGGTAGGTAATATGAGCATTGAAGATTTTGTGCTTGCAGTGCTCCGACCAGGTTTGTGCCAGAATCTCCAGCTCGGCGTCTGTCGGGCTCTCGGGCATACCGGCTTCTTTTCGGGCCCGACGAGTCTCATCTTTGGCATAGTAATCACGAATGGATTTCATCTCCGGGAGAGAGAGCGCCAGCATACCCTCCTTGCTGATTTTCATCAGCGATTCATCATCGACATCCAGGTTTATCTCCCGACGAACCGTCACTTCGGCCGAGTCCGTAACCACCGGTGCAGCAAATCGACCGGTGTGCACCTTCAGCCATTCGTCTCGTGAGTATACCTGAATGCTTTGGATAAGCTCGTTGGCAAGAAGCTCGCCGGCAATGCGTTCAGCATGCCGCTGCAGGATTCTTCCTTTGAGGAAGTACTGCGTTGCAGTGTGAACCCCTCCGCCATCAGGAAGCTTTCGCCCAAGGGTCACCTCCACCGCTTCACCGGCGGTTCGACCGACATTGTCCGTGACACCCGGAAGAAAGCCGACCTCGATCAGCCAGTCAAAATCATCGCAAAACGTCTGATTAATCGTGTAGTCCTGGATTACCGGGTCGGTCAGAGGCCCCCGAGCTATGTCTTCAAGCTCGGATTCGGAGAGCTGGGCGTTGATCGTGTAGACGGTTGCCGTTCGTATCGCATTAACCATCCCGATTTCCAGATCCTCGACAATTCTTGATCGAGTTTTTTCTCCCAGTGCATCTCGTTCGTGGGACTTCATTCCCACGTAAATCCGTTCGGGCATCGTTCACAAACCTTTTGTGCTAAGGTGAGCCGTCTCCTGTAATCCACGGACTGTGTGCTTGAAAGCGCTCCCGTGAGGTATGATGCTTTGCCGTGGTATTCCGGCGAAACAAGCTAATATAGTTTTTGCTCGGGTGTTTTTCAGGAGGGGGCAGGACGGCGGTCCCGAGGAGCGAAACAAACGAGATTCGGGGGATGATTTCCTACGTCGGGAGGAAGGAGGTCTGATATCTGGAAAACATGCCGCCCGGGGCCGACTGCGAAACCTGGGCTAGTGTGGCGACCGACAATCGCCTCGCCTGAATTAACGCCAATTGTCGGACATTACACTAGAGTCCCTGCATTCTGAGTTGATCCTTCGCTGCATTAATCTCTTCTTCGAGTCGCAGGGAGGTCAGGGAGAGCTTGTAGTCGAATCGTTTGTCACGAGCGGATATGTTGATGGAAAACGTGATTCGAGTTTCGGGGTAGTCCCATCGGGCATACGCAGAGGCACCGATCCGCTGATAGTAATCGTAGGGGTGATATTTCAGATTCCACTGCTCCTGTGCCAAATATCGATTGAACCGCTCAAAAACGAACCGAGGATCAAGGCCCTTGAAAACCGGTTCCTTTTTGCCGTACTTCTTCCGGAGCAGATCATAGATGTCCGAAGTGAACGTGACCGTCTCGTCGTGAATTGCTCGATAAAACCGATTCACAC
>CAZEMW010000345.1:0-4913 GCA_964513105.1 uncultured Fibrobacterota bacterium | reverse complement strand
GTCAGACAAAGGAATTCTCTGTTTGGTGGCTGAGCCTGGCCGAAGTCTGATCTTTGACCTTCGGTGACTGAGCGGAGCCGAAGTCTGATCTTTGATCTTTGACCTCCCGACATCATTCAGCCATTTTTTTTCGTCATCAAGAGCTGTAACCCCGCATTTTCCTCCAGCGTTCCCGAAGAAGATGGGCGGCCGCTTTGGGAGTACGATCTCTGGTGAGCACTCCTTTTCTGTTTCCACCGATTCGTTTAAGCCCCTGAGCAGTACGAAAGTCGGCAAAATTCCATACCTGTTCGCCAACAATGAAATCCAGCGCGTCCAGAGCCTTGAAAAATTCCTTATAAAACGCGCACTGGTATTCCTCCGTGAACATCTCCGGCGGATCCGAATGCATACCGGCAATCGTGTCCACGCCGCACTCGGTGATCAATATCGGCTTGTGAAACCGTTCCCACCAGGCCTTCAGTTCATCGGTCATGAACGGCTCGATTGAGGCTGTTACCCCGCTGTCCGTGTACCACCCCGGATACCGGTTCACTCCGATAACGTCGACGAGATCGGCAACGCAGCATTGGCCGGGCTGAGCATGGTTGGCAAAGATCACGGGGCGGGTCGGATCGAGTCTGCGGGTTTCTTCAATTATGCGGGAAAAATAGTCCCGTGAGTTCTTTTCCCATGATGCCGGTTCATTGGCAAAGCTCCACATAACCACACACGCGTGGTTTCGATCTCGCGCAATCAGTTCGTTCATGCACTGAATATGATTTTCCATTCTGGGTGCATTCACTTCCGGATCACCGAAGACATCTGCTCCCTCCCTGCCGAATTTAAGCATCCCCACGGCGGCAACTTCATCGATGACCAGAAATCCGCGCTCATCGGCCATCTCGAGCCATGACTCATCATAGGGATAGTGCGAAGTACGGAATGAATTTGCTCCCATCCACTCCATGACATTGTAATCCTTGGCAAGCCATGCGGGGTTGTATCCGCGACCGTTTATCCGGGTGTCCTCGTGCTTGCCGTAGCCGGTGAGATATATCGGGTGGCCGTTTAGAAGGAGCTGTTTTCCCCGGACGGTAAACGTCCGTATACCGACCCGCAACTCGTACTCGTCGAGCAGCGTTCCGTCGGACTCCTGCAGACGTATCCGCATGGTGTAGAGAAACGGGTTGGTTGTATCCCAGAGTTTCGCCTGTGGAATGCGGAGTGCTCCTTCGAATTCGGATCCGGTAAAGGACTTCTGCTCCCGAGGGTCGAACACTTCGAGCGTGAGTGCACCTTCGGCATAGTTCGACGATACCTTCCAGGATACGGTTCCGTCTGTTTTGTCGATACCGGTGGTGGTCTCTACGGCGGTTATTCTTTTTGAGGGAAGGGAGAGAAGCTTTACTGAACGATGAATACCCGCGTAATTGAAAAAATCAAAATGAATCGACTGCACGTTTGTTTGCGTATAGAAATGAGATTTTTTCTCGGCAAGGACTTCACCCGCCGGAAGAGACTCCGGGTACAGACGGTTGTCGACAATTACCGTAAGACGGTGGGTTGATCCCGGGGAGACCAATTTGGTGATATCGCACTCAAACGGCAGAAACCCCCCTTCGTGTTCCCCCGCGGGCTTTCCGTCGATGAATACCGATGCCCGATGGGTTACGGCACCAAATCTGAGAATGACATCGCGGCCCGCCCGGCTCGACGGAGATCGGAAATCCGTCTCGTACCAGACCTCTCCAACGTGATCACGGATTCGAGCATCCTGCGTGATGTCGTTGTAGCTTGCGGGAACCGGCATCGGTATGCTTTGCGCCAAAGGATTTTGCACCCAGTTCTGCTCGCGTCCGACATGATCGAAATCACATCGAAATCTCCAGATTCCATCCAGCAGTTTTGTCTCTCGTGTGGCTGTTTCGCGTGTATTGAGCACTCGCTCCTCCCCGCATCTGTTTTGTCCGGATCGGCTGAAGATAACCGCTTCAGGTTTCAAAACGGCTTCATCTGCCTCGATCGCTGAAAGATAATTGACGTTGGTAAAATAGGGGATTGAGAGCAAGGATTCAAGCCTGGTACAAAAAGTGGTTACCGGGGAACGAAAGGGGATATCGCATCAGAAGCACGCGGTGAAATGGCGGTGTATGCGACAGCCGGCCTGATAGTTGCATTCGCGATTGTCTGGATATCGCAGGTTTCAAGGTGAAAAAATACTGGTTTGAGTGAACGCACGAGCATGACCTCTGATGCGCATGAAAAAGATGAATGTCACTGAATGTACGGTATTCGTGGACAAATCTGCACGGGGTTTGCATCGTATCGATGCGGGAGGACAAAATGGCGGTAGTTGCAGTACTGATTGCGGACATGTTTGAGGACGTAGAGTACACTCGTCCGGCCAAAGCGTTTTCAGACGCCGGGCATACATTGGTGCATTTGGGAATTGAGGCGGGACAGGTGGTAAAGGGGAAGAAGGAGCAAACCCCGGTAACCATTGACCGCAACGTACAGGATGCCGGTGTTCCGGATTACGATGCTTTGTTGATTCCGGGAGGCTACTCGCCGGACAAACTTCGCGCTCACGAAGCCCCGGTTCGATTCGTCCGCCATTTTATGGAGAGTGAAAAACCGATTTTTGCCATATGCCATGCTCCCCAACTGCTGATAACCGCGGACCTTCTGGGCGGAAAACGAGTAACCGGGTGGCGATCGATTGCTCAGGATATCAAAAATGCGGGTGCACAATTCGAAGATCAGGAAGTTGTCGAAGACGGCAATCTGATATCGAGTCGCGGACCGGCCGATCTCGACGCCTTCATTGAAACCTGCTTACGGCGACTGGAGGACACTGAGAAGCAAAAAACGAAAGAACTCTAATCTTTCTTTGGCTTCCTCCTCCGGCTCTTCCGGAAATACTCACTTCGATATCCCCGCAGCCGTTCGGGATTGTCGAACAGGGCGTGTTCCGCGCATCTCCGTATCCGCTCGACTGCAACCTGGAGAAAGAGACAGGCGCGGTTACGGTTCTTCATTGCTTGCCGGTTTTCAGAGAGTTCATCCATGTAGTAATAGTGTAAATGCCCGAAATCCTTGACGCATTGGGCGAGATTATCAATATGGGTCTGGTCCATGTTGAGTGCCCGAAGGCGCTCGTTTTCTCTTTCGGCAAGAGCGAGAAAACTCCCAAGTTTCGTATTGTAATCCGCCGGGGTTTCAGCTTCTGAGATCTTTTCGAGCAGCTCAATAATTTTCGGGTCATTGTCGTAGGAGTGTTTGAGAACGCGGCCAATCTCATCAATGGCGGCTTCGGCGGTCTTCTTGCACTGTTCGAGTCTCTTGGCAGCCGGTCCCGTGGAGAATCGTATCGACCAGAGATTGATCTCTTTGTCGCGCAGTAGATTGCAACGTTTGGGCGTTTCCTCCACCGTCCCCCAGTTCAGACCGCCCAGAGTGGTGAGCGCAGTTTTATCTTCCCGGGCGAAATTGCTGATGTTGCGGGCTTCCTGAATCGCAACCCCCACAGGCATATTGGGTTCCATGATCAGTTCGTCGGGTATCTTTGCCATGTACTCTTCAAGGGTTCCCTCAGTTACCGGCATGGCAAATCCCATGATCTGCTTCGATATAAGCTGAATTCTGCTGCTGCGCCCCATGTTTACCTCCTTGTGACGTGAAATATGCCGTAATTCACAAGTTTGGTTTGGAAAACGGCAGTCTGTTTTAAATATTCGTTGTCTGTTTATGGAAATGTACATTCTGATAAAAGCTACATAAGTCTGTAAAATATATTCTTTCCTGGTTAAAATTTACTCTTGTCTGGTACAGGTAGGAGGCGTTCGTAACCCGGAAACCCCGTGCTGAAACCCTGTCCGGCTCTTAAAGACCGGGATAGTTGTAGAAAGGATTCCCCTCGGGATACCCCTGAGGACGACATGTCTGTTCCGGATAGTGACGAAAAGCGCAGGGCTGTGGAGGTCCGGGATGGTATCCGCACAAAAGCAACGCCTCAATCGGCAACCGGTTTCCGTAGGCAATGTACGCCAATCCCCTGAATCTTTGCATCAGAGGCACCCAACCAGTCTCCTCCCAATCCCCAATCCGAAATCCGCAATCCGAGATTCGAGATCCCCATTCCGAAATCCGCAATCCGAAATGGATTGCGGCATGTAGTTTTTGGTAGTAGCATTTCTATTGTAGTAGCATGGAATGTCCCGGACGGGCATTGGGTACGGCGAACTGTTTTTGAAGTTGTACGAACCATTCTTCAAACTCATTGTCCGGGGCGGAAGCGACGTAGAACAACTATTCAAATTGGACTTCGGTGTGGCCATGAAAAATATCCTTTTGCCTTTCGGGGTTACTCTCTTATCCATTTGCTTTGCACGAACGGAAGCCGAATTCTCAAACGAGCGGTTCAACTTCGGGATGGCCTGGCAGGGAAACGACTATTCGTATCCGGCAGAAATCGATCACATCACAATCTGGGCGGGGAGCGATGAGGAGTTCAACATCTGGTGGCATGGCGCCATGCTTGAGGCCTGTCGGTCCGGTGGTGTTCTGGAGGGCGTCACTCCGGTTTATTATGCCTACATAATCGCATTTACGGCACGCCGTGACCGGGGGCTGCAGGACTGCAATGTCGGCACGCCGAACCTGTGTCAAAAAGGTGCTACGTATATCCGGGAAAACAAGACCCGGATCAAGTCGCAATACGAAAAATACGCATCAAAAACAGCCGAAATATGGGGGACGTCACAGCCGGTCGTCTGGCTTATGGAGCCGGACTATTTCCAGTACGCCGATGAGGAGCAGGAAGGCGGTGGGATGTCGTATGCGGAACTTGGCTCCTTTATGCATGAATTGGTTGCCGTGATAAAGCAGCACTTACCGAATGCGCTTATATCAATGGACATATCCCCCTGGGT
>CAZEMW010000344.1:0-4921 GCA_964513105.1 uncultured Fibrobacterota bacterium | reverse complement strand
TTCCCCGCTACAACGGTAAGCGGTTCTACATCTTTTGTTACTACGCTGCCGGCGCCCACAATTGCACCTTCACCGATTGTGACTCCACAAAGTATCGTACTGTTGGACCCAATCGAGGCGCGACGGGCTACATGTGTTTCGGTAATCGTCCAGTCTTCCTCGCTCTGAAGGCTTCCCGTTCCGGTTGTGGATCGCGGATATTTGTCGTTTATAAAAATCACCCCATGTCCAACAAACACTTCGTCTTCCAGCACCACTCCTTCACAGAGGAAGGAATGGCTCTGCACCTTGCACCGATTCCCCACCCGTACGTTCTTCTGTATTTCAACGAACGCTCCAATTTTCGCATCATCTCCAATAATGCACCCGTAAAGGTTTACAAAAGAAGCAACGTACACATTGTTTCCGAGATCGACATCATCACGTATCGAGGTCAGTTTCATAGGGTCACCGGCTTTCCATCTTTTAGTGATTCGTCGCAGGCCTCCAGCATGCGAACCACCTGCCATCCCGCGTAGGCTCCATTGACCGGTTCTTTTTCCTGATCGATGCATTCGAGAAAGTATGAACTCTCCAACTGAAGCGCTTCATGATGATCGACTTTCGGCGCATGCATGTCGCCGGACCGGTAGGCGACCAGCAGATCATATATTCCCTCACGCGACTGCACGTTCACCCCCTTGTCGTAAATGCGAATCTTCTCATCCGCACTGAGATCATCCCACACCAGCATTTTCTTTTTCCCACCGATCAAGGTCGTACGAACCTTCACCGGAGACAGCCAGTTCACATTAAAATGGGCCAGTGTTTTGTTGTCGGGGAAATTCGCCGTAATATAGGCAACATCTTCTTTTCCGTTGATATGCGATCTGCCGGCGGCAACCACCGAAGTCGGGGTGTCCTCCATGAGATAATACATAATCGAAAAATCATGTGGTGCCAAATCCCAGATAACGTTGACATCATGCTGAAACAGGCCCAGATTTACCCGCGTTGAATCGTAGTAGTAGATATCTCCGAGCGCTTTCTGTTCCATAAGTTGCTTAATTTTCTGTACCGCACCGGTAAACAGAAACGTGTGGTCCACCATGACCGTCAGTTTCTTCCTGGCCGCCAGCTCGGTCAATTCATGTGCCTGCGCACCGCTGCTTGCGAACGGTTTTTCGACAAACACGTGCTTTCCGGCCATCAATGCCGCTTTTGCCAGATGATAGTGTGTAGACACCGGTGTGACAATGGCAACTGCATCTATTTTTGTAGAATTGACAATTTCCTTCCAGTCGTTCGTCACCTGTATGCCGGGGTTTTCTTTGAGGATCTTCTCGTGAACGGAGATATCCTTGTCGCAGACAGTCAAAACCGTCATACCATCCGTTTTGCGCATGTTACGGACTATATTGGGTCCCCAATATCCGTACCCGATCACCCCTATGTTAACCATTTGTTCCTCCCCATTTGCTTCGCTACCCCGATCGCTTCCCCGAGTCGGTTCGCGGAACGTTTTGCTAGTATGCTCCCCTGGCCGTTACGAGGGCTATCGGTGTTTTGAAAATCAGTTTGATATCCGCCCAGATCGACCGTTTTTCGAAGTATTTTATGTCAAGTCGAACCATTCCGTCAAAGGATGTCGAACTTCTGCCTTCCACCTGCCATTTTCCGGTGATACCGGGCTTACCGCCCCAGACTCTTCCTTTATGCCAGAGGTCGTACTCCTCGACCTCGTACGGAAGAGCCGGCCGCGGGCCGACAAGGGACATGTCTCCCATGAGCACATTTAGAAATTGGGGTAGCTCGTCGAAGCTGGTCCGCCTGAGAAACGCGCCGACAGGCGTGATTCGCGGATCTTTGGTGATCTTGTATACGCCACCTTCACCCTGGTCGGCTCCCTCAACCTGCCCATGAATGAACTTGCGCACATATTCACGATGTAACTCGTCCTTGCAGTCGGTATACATTGACCGAAACTTCAGCAACGTAAACAGTTTCCCGTCTTCACCCACCCGATCCTGCCGGAAAAAGATCGGTCCCTTAGACGTTAGCATAATCGCCAGAGGTGCAATAAGAAAAACCGGACCAAAGAGAACCAGAGCCGTAAGGCTTCCGATAACGTCTACCACCCGCCGTATCGCTTTTCGAAAGTATCCCTCTTCGGTAGCACCAAGATCAGGGTAAAACAGTTTCTTCTCTTCCTTTTCATCATCATACAGCGGATCCCCGTCCTCCTGTGGAAATGAGAACCAGGAGACCCCGATGCGGCTGCTGAAATCTTCCCCGTACGAATTAACCAGACAGGTATGCAGTTTCGTTTGGAGTGACGGGAGCGATTCGCGGCTGGTTTCGGGATATAGTACACCTATGACCTTGTCCTTGTGATACCATCCTTTGATATCGATATGCCTTGTTTCTCGATGAAGTTCCACCACGAACCCCGACGGTATCTCTCCCTCTTCTTCAGCACCGTCTACGACTCCGTCGGTTACGGCAATATCAATCAGAGCAACGGCAAACGGACGTTTCGTACGTTCGGTACGCCGTCTCTCGGCACTCAGCATGGCCCTGAAAACACGCTCGTCACAGAGCCCTTCTATGTCAACCGATTCCCCGTAACTGTGAGCTTCCTTGAAAGCCGATTTGAGCGCTCGGTTTGCCGCGGCGTGAGTCTTTCTCGTTGTTTCCATTTGTCCTCCTGCTGCGTCGAAACCATCCTCGACGCGATCCCACCCTCTTCTAGCATCAAACCCTGTGCCGGCGGATACCGTACCGTTGCAGAAATTCTTCTCCTCCGACAAAGGAATACTGCTCCTTTGCAACGCATACATTGGAGACCACCCGTTTGTCGCTGGTGGGAATGGCATTTACGAATCTTCAGAAGGCAAATGGTCTATTCGCATGAAACAAAAAAAGCGGATTCCGGTTTCACCGGAATCCGCCGCAAAGACCTCCCAAAGGAGGTTCGGTATGCAATTGCTCTACGCCATCAGGGACGATTCAGAAGCGTCAGTTTTCTTGTAGTCTTTTTTCCGCCGCAACGGATTTCCACACAGTGTACCCTGGCGGCATCGGCAAATGAGTTCGTGGGGATAGTCAGAACACCTTTCCTTGACGAGGGCATGTACTCTTTCTGGAACAGCCTGCGGCCCGCCGGGTCGAAAACTCTTACCTCTATCGGATTGGAGCCAATCGAAGCATATTCCAACTGGAAGCCGCCTTTCACGGCGCCAACGGTAAATGAAGCGCCCCCGGCACCGCTGTTCTTCAGGGGCCTTGATGTCGTCGTGGAGGTGTAATGTCGTTCCGCATCCCGGTACACATCCCACATCGCCCCCTGAAAAGAACTGCTGCGCTGCCCCTCGTCGGCTCCTGTCCCGTGCAGTTCAGGGAATCGCCCGACACCGTCACTGGGATCGGTATCCTTGATGCATCCCCCTTTGCCGTCGGGCCCGAAGGTCACGCCGTAATTACTCCAATCATCGTCTGCCGGTGCACAAGGATCCGGCTGAGTCCACAACCCCTCGTTCACATACCGATCAACATATTCGAAAAACCGATCGTGAATCCAGAGAGATTTCAGTTCGGGCATCAAATGGCATGCCAACGCAGATCCCTTCCACGGTTGGCTGGTACAACAATACTGATAGTTCGTCCCCGGTTCCGGACCACCGTCGATGTATCCATATGGATCGGGATACGCTTTGTAGCCCGACGGAGTGCCGTCAAGTCCGGAAACGAGCGTTTGCCAGTACTTTTCCTCATCCGCTTTATTGCTGAAACCGAAAAGCGCAACATCTCCCGCATTTGATTCGTGAATAACTCCCTTGTCTTCATGGAAGAACTCTGCGTCGAGAACGCCGGTTTTCATCTCTTCCTCATCCAGCATTACTGCAGCAAACGTGATAACGATTTTCTGCCCCGGACGATGTCCCCCACCTTCGGGCCAGGTGTGACCAATCTTCATCATGTGGTACAAATCGATACCGTATTGTACATAGGCAATGAGTCCCGGCATTTTCTCATCAATGGGATCATCGAGCATAAGGCGCAGCACGGCGTCGGCGTTATCCTTTCCGATATCTGCGCCGTAGTTGGGAAGATGGTCGGCCGGATGCAGGTATCTGCCGGCTTTTCCCGGTCTGTGGTCGAGCTGAACAAGCCGGAATCGATCATGGACCCAATCGAGCGAGGGCGCATTGCCGGCTTCCGGATAGGCAGGGAGAAGATCGGTTCTCAAATCTGCAACTCGATAAAGCTTTTTGTCGGAACCGACGTACGCGGGGCGGAATACGTCTGCGCCGTCGTTAGGCGGAGCTTCGGACAGCACCGTCAAAACCGCGGCCGCCCGGATGCTGGGACGAGGTTCTCTTTCGGATAGTCGGTAGCTGACCGCTTTGACCAGCGATTCTCCCGGTCTTGCGGTGTAGGGCAAATCGGGAACCAGCGACGCGTCAAAATCATCCACTCGCCCGTCAAATCCCTGCCCTCCCTTATATAGCGGGTTCACTTCCCACCCGTGAAACTTTCCAGTATAAGAGGGAGTAATTTCCCTGACGACCACCGGACCTATAACCCAGTAGTCGCCATTGGCAAATTGTCCCACAGTGTACTCTTTGTCGAAAACCCATTCAATGCCGTTGGTCGTGATCTTATCGGTGCGATCTGCGGCTGAAATGGTAATCGCCAAGGTGATTTGCACTAGAACTGAGAGAATAGTGTTTTTCATTTTCATACGTTACCCTGTGACAAACAAGTTAAGCGTTTTAATTAACCGATTAACGAGGTTCCCGGTACTGTCGGTCCGGGGATAGAGGTACTTATCCTGGTTTTCAGAGAACAGAACTTCCCCGAAGAATACTTACGAACACTACTGTGGTGCCTGTCCGGAAACTCGCCTTAGTGCCTCGACCGAGCGAGAAAGTGACTGGCG
>CAZEMW010000343.1:0-4928 GCA_964513105.1 uncultured Fibrobacterota bacterium | reverse complement strand
ATCCGGAGGGTTCCGAGTGATGCACGCGCCTTTGCCCGATGAGCCTTCGCAATCGTCGCGATCGTGGAGGGTATTCCTTACATTTGCGGCCATGATTCTGCTTCTGGTTGGTGTCGCACTGACCGCTCTCTGTCTTGGCGCCACGGCCATCGGACCGATCGAAACCATTCGGGCACTTTTTGGAACGCCGGGGAGCGTCGAGCACCAGATTCTGTGGAACATTCGACTGCCGCGCATTCTCGTCGCGGGGTTGGTCGGAATGTGCCTTTCCCTTTCAGGGGCGATTCTCCAGGGGGTGCTTCGTAATCCGCTTGCCGCGCCGAATATCATCGGGGTGTCCTCGGGAGCCGGGTTTGCGGGCTTTTTAATACTCATCGTGTTCCCCGACCACACTACTCTGGTACCTGTCGGCGCATTCGCCGGTGCGCTGGGCGCAACGTCGGTGGTCTACGGGCTTGCCTGGAGCAGGGGAGCGAATCCGTTTCGGCTTATTCTGGCCGGAGTGGCGGTGTCGTCGCTGCTGGGCGCCGGCATGAGCACGCTGATGATTTTCTATCCCGAGCGCGTTCATGGGGTGTTGACCTTTATGGTCGGTGGATTTTCCGCCCGATCCTGGCCGCATTTCAATATGCTGTGGCCGTATGCCGCTGCGGGCATCACAGCGGCGTTGCTGTGCCCGACACGTTTGAATATTCTGACGCTCGGAGACGATGTCGCCACCGGGCTGGGGCTTCATGTGGAGCACACGCGATTCCTGCTCATTGCCGTTGCATCGCTCCTGGCGGCAGCCGCGGTTTCGGTGGTCGGGCTTCTGGGGTTTGTCGGTCTGATCATTCCGCATATCACTCGCAGGCTTGTCGGACCGGACAATCGAATTCTGTTTCCCGCCGCACTGGTTGGCGGCGCGACGATCGTGATTGCCTGCGATACGGTCGGACGCACGATTCTCGATCCCGTCGAATTGCCCGCCGGGATTATCATGGCTCTGATCGGCGCCCCGTTCTTTCTTTTCCTTCTCCGAGACCGAAGGATGGACCGATGACCGTATTTACCGTAGAGAATGTTGGTGTCGACCTCGGAGGCAGACCTATCCTTGAGGACATTTCCTTTGCAATACCGTCGGGAACGGTAACCGCGGTGGTCGGACCAAACGGTGCCGGCAAAACAACTCTGGTGCGTGTGCTTTCCCGCACTCTTCGACCCACGTCGGGCAGCGTGCGCTATAAAGAAAAGAATCTGTTTGAGTGGCCCACCCGCGAGGTAGCCCGGACTATGGCGGTTCTTCCACAGATTCGCCATACGCCCGAAGGGCTGACGGTCAGGGCACTGGTCGAGTATGGGCGATTCCCCCACGGTATGAAGGGAAAAGACGGCGCGGCCCAAAATCGGGAGATCGTAGACTGGGCATTGCGAAAAACTCACCTGACTCATTTGCGGATGCGCTCTTTGTCTCGATTGTCGGGAGGAGAGCGGCAACGTGCATGGATTGCCATGGCCCTGGCGCAGAAACCGGAAGTCTTCGTTCTTGACGAGCCCACCACGTTTCTCGACATTGCCTATCAACTGGAAATACTGGAACTATTGCGGGAGATGAATAGAGAATCGAACTTGACCATCGTTATGGTGCTGCACGATCTGAACCACGCATTGCGATACGCGGACACGGTTCTTATTGTCAAGGATCGACGATTGCGTGCAATAGGACCGGGAAGAGAGGTCCTGACTACCCGGACTCTCAATACTGAATTCTGTGTCGACGGGGATTTACACTGGGATGAGCGCAACGGGTGTCCGTTCATTGTTGCGCACAAACAGGTGCATCACGGAGATGCAAAGTGATCTGAAATCCGTCCGGAAGGAGAACTATGAACGACGGAACGTCAAAGTATCCGTTTTCAGCCATTGTGGGACAGGAACGGATGAAAACCGCCTTGATACTCAACATCGTAAACCCGGCTGTCGGCGGTGTCCTTATACGGGGGGAAAAGGGAACGGCGAAATCCACCGCCGTGAGATCGTTGTCACGACTGCTTCCGCGGAGAACCGTGATTGAGGCGTGTCGCTGTAACTGTTCCGCGGATACCCTCGAGCTGCGCTGTGGGGAATGTGAGGCGAAAAATGTGGCGGGCGCCCCGGTGGTGACGACAAAGCCCATGGAAGTGGTTGAACTTCCTTTGAATGCGACCGAAGACCGGGTTGCCGGCACGATCGATATCGAAACCGCACTGCGCGAGGGTGTGCAGCGGTTCGAGCCGGGAGTACTGGCGCGGGCCAACGGCAATATACTGTACGTTGACGAAGTGAACCTTCTGGACGACCATATCGTCGACATGCTGCTGGATGCCGCCGCCATGGGTGTCAACAACGTAGAGCGAGAAGGCATTTCCTTTCGGCATCAGTCGCGATTCGTACTGGTCGGCACGATGAACCCCGAAGAGGGAGACATACGGCCGCAACTGCTTGACCGGTTTGGTATCGTTGTCGACGTGCATGCCGAGCGGGACATCGAGCAACGGGTCGAAGTGGTGCGGCGAAGGCTGGCATTCGACGCGGACCCCGATTCGTTTGTGTCCCAATGGAAAACGGAAGAAAATGAACTGGGTCGAAAGATATCCGCTGCTATCGAAAACCGTCCTTCGGTGTTAATCGACCCGGCCCTGCTGCGTCTGGCAGCCGAAATCTGCATTGAAGCGGGGGTCGACGGCCACAGGGCTGATATAACGGTGATACATGCCGCAACTGCCCGTAGCGCGTTCCGCGGAGACCGCACGGTGACGCGAGACGACATCCTCGAAGCCGCCGCTCTCGCGCTTCCGCATCGGACCCGCAGACGACCGTTCGAGGAGAGTAGTTTCGAGGAATCTTTTCTGGAGAAGTGGCGCTGAATGGCATCAACCCGCTCACTCACAATTCCACGCTTCTCTTCTCTTGTGGGCATGCGCCACGTTGAAAGAGCGGTGAGAGTCGCCTGCTACTCCGAGCACATTCGAACGGTCCTGATTACCGGACCGACCGGGACCGGCAAGAGCGCGGCAACCCGGGCCCTCGAGAGCATACCCGGGTTGGGTCCGATACGGCGCATCGGACCGGGAGTGACCGAAGACCGGGTTGTGGGACACCTTGACATTGAGAAGACCCTGCGATTTGGACGTCCCCGGTACCGACCGGGTATTCTCGCCGAGGCCGACGGGGGGGTGGTGATCCTGGAGAACGCCTGCATACTCCCTCCGCCTGTCTTGCGAACAGTTCTGGCCGCCGCCCTGCGCGGGCATGTCCTCGTCGAGCGGGAGGGATGCTCACTGACCGTGTCCACACGGATTACCCTTGTTGCAACATCGATTTCCGGCGAAGAAGAACTTCCCTCGGGAACAATAGATGATTTTGATCTTGCGGTCCAAACGGTAACCCTTTCATCGGTGCATGATCGGTGCGCTGTTGTAGAGGGTTCTTACCCGAGCGGATCACATCCTGTATCAGATACAGGTCTCGGCGAAGAACGGAGGCCATCGGTTTCGCATGACAGGCCGGTTCTTACCGACGATCAAATCGAAGTAATTTGCAAAGGGGTCTCACTCTTGTCGCCGCACGGGAACCGGCGAGAGATTGTGACCGCCCATTGTGCAGAAGCTCTTGCGGCGCTGGACGGTCGCGTGAGCATTTCCGAAACGGACATAAAGACGGCGTTTGAAATGACTCTCTCCCATCTGGGGAGAAAACCCTCCGAACCTTCCGCACCGCAACAGCAGAGTGCCGGTCTTCCTGAGAATGAATCATCCCGAAATTCTCCGGAATCAAAGGAGCGTGAAAATGACTTTCAGTCGAACGGCACTTCGCATTCTTCGGATACTGCCCGCAGTGAGGGGAGGAAGGCTACCGTACCCGAGGGCACTCCCCGAGGTGATACGGGGACAATCGGTCGCGAAGTTCCCATACCTTCGTTCCTGCCGCGTCTGGTTGATCGCCGCAACCGGTCCGTTGAGTCGGGCCGGAGAACTCGAACCGGAACGCGTCGGCGCATGGGGCGCTACATTCGTTTTCGCATTCCAACCGGTGCTCCGCGCGACATCGCTGTTGATGCAACCTTACGCGTGGCCGCCCTCAACCGAAAGTCGAGGTGCGGAGAAAACAACCGAATCTGCATACAGCCGTCGGACATTCGGGAAAAAGTACGCGAAACCAGAACCGGCTCGACCGTTATTCTGCTTGTCGACACGAGTTCTTCAATGGGAACGAATCGTCGAATCGAACGGGCGCGCGGAGCCTGCTTGTCGCTTCTGAAACAGGCTTACAGCAAAAGAGATACCGTCGCACTCGCGTCTTTCCACGATCGGAACATTGCGATGGTACTGCCGCCCACACGTAGCGTGGAACGAGCCCACCGACTTCTTCCTCAGATAAGGACGGGGGGAAGAACTCCGGTCGCCGAAGCCATTCGGAAGGCGGTGATCTGGGTGAAGGGATTGCAGTCACGTGATCGCGACTGTATTCCTGTGATCGCACTGTTCTCCGATTTCAGACCAACCCTTGGAATCGACGGCGGTGACCCGGTGCAGGACATGCTGCGTGAGGCACGACGGGCCGCGAATGAGAGAATCCGGTTTCTGGTGATAGATTCCGAGTGTGGGTTTGTTCGTCTTGGATACGGCAAAAAGCTGTGTGCTCTTCTCAACGGCGTCTATCTGCATCTGCATGACGCCGATGAGCGAGCGATTACCCGCGGTATTCAACGTGCCGCCTGCAAAGGTGAGATGAAATGAAAGCCGGTATTGTCACGGAGGAATTCGTCCGTCGGGTCCTGCGACACAAAATGCCGCTACTCCTCCGCATTCGAATTCATCTCCATCTGCGTTTCTCTCGAAAGAGTACCGTCGCGCGAAAACGAATAGTCGATGAGCTCCGTCGGCGCAAAACGCTGACGGTACCGCGCG
>CAZEMW010000342.1:0-4939 GCA_964513105.1 uncultured Fibrobacterota bacterium | reverse complement strand
GAGAGAATAAGAAAATGGGCGCTGCTTCGCGACGTCCGGCCTCGAGGTACTGGCATACCTGAACCGCAGGACGAAGGAAGAGCGCCCGGTGTGGGCGCACCTTTCCCTCCAGTTCCGCGGTTCTTTGAAAAGTGCCAGTTTTCGAGGCAGAACAGAAGTCAGTGCGCATCTATTTTGCTATTGTTTTGGTTACCGATTTGTTCTTCGGTAGGCCTCCCATGTTGAAATCTTGTGATTCCCAGAAAAATCATCGACGGAACTTAACTTACTCAAAGTCGCTTGAAGACGATTTCAAAGAAAAGTCATCCCTTCTTTGAGATACGGTGATTCCTCCTTGTGGCAGAAATCAGGTGTTCGCCCCATGTATGGGTGGATTCAGCCATAACGGTGTACAATCCCCGGAATCAGCCGATGAATCCCACGGTATTTTCATTTCCCAGACAAAACACTGAAGCTTCTGCTGCTCTGTGATTGCACATGGCTTACGCTTTCTTCCCTGCCCAACATCGACGTTGGGCATTCAAGACGGGCAAGTTCTTTTTGTCTTTGTCTTCCTTCATCATTCTTCTGTCTTTAGCCGCCGCATTTCTTTCTTCAGGGGCAGGTCTTCTTCTTATCTTTCCGCCACGCAAATTTACAGACACGTATTCGATCATCCCCCATCCGCCCCGATGATGGAAAAACTTTAAGAATAAAACGGATCGGCATAAGCCACATTTACCCCCCGCCACTTGGTTCCAGACAGATTTCCTCGGTCAAATCACCAGGCCATAGTACCGAGTCTCTCAGCTACAATCACAGAAAGCCCTGAAAAAATCAACTACCCTCAGCTTTGATCCTTGGGTTCAGGCAGTAGTCTATCCGGCTTCGCCAGTTTGGAAGATCTGAGAGACTATTGTCGCTCCAGGGATGCGGCCGCGGATTGAACCGATTCGAGCAATGGAGTATTCTATGAAATTAAGTCTCGCCGGGGCAATAGGTTATGATCGGTGCCTCCCATCCCATGCTGCCCAAAAACGAAGTGCGTTATGAGTGGGGATCCTCTGACTCAAACTCAGTTTTCATCTGAGCTCTCAGATTTCCAGCCGTTCCGGCACCCCGTAGATGACATATTCGCTGGAATTCTCCACGACCATCGGCATTTCCGAGTTATACCGCCCCTTCAAATGCATCCCCCTGTCCGCCAATTCGGCCCACGGCTCTTTGCTCAGATAGATATTCATCATGAGAGCGGCTTCCAGTCTTTCTCTCAAGCGCTTGTCTTCTACTTCCGTGATGAAGAGCCGAAAAGCTCCGAGCTGCTCTTTCACCGCACTCAGAATGGTGTCCTTTCGGGCAAGGAACTCTTCGGGGTGACTTTTCGCATAGTTCCATCCGTGCCAAATCTCTTCACGTTCTCCCAGAATAGCGGCCTCAACGCTCAGTACGGTATAATTGCCCTTCATGAATTCTCGCGTGTGAGTACGAAAACGCCTTCGTGTTGAATTTGTGATGCCTGCTGCGTAGAGGACAAACCCATCCTTGTACTCAAAGGCAAAGAGATATACTCCCGCAATATCAGGTAGACTCGGTAGATGATTGACCATTTCGTACCCAGACCAACTGAACGGTCCCTTCCAGGACATGGTTCTGCTTTCGAGATTATGGCCGTGTTTCAGCCTGCTGAATGACCACATTGTATTCCCGACTTGATTGCTAGTATCGAATGACGGCATGATTTCCTTGACTCTCTTTATCCAAAGGCGAAGGTACTTACAGTTGCAGGAATTCGGGCGTCTTAACGCTGCAAGGCGCTGTTTTCCGGCATGTATTCAGCCAACAGTTTATTGAATCAGCCGCCTTTTCGGCCTGCAAATGATCCAGACATGCCCAGGACACCAACACCATGCAATCGATTCCGTTGAGGTCGCGTGAGAGTTGCTGGAATTCTGAGTCAATGTGGTGGAGCGATCCCGCCAAAGCATATTTCGTTGTCTTCTCTTTGGTTTTTACCGCGACGGCAGCCACAGCATATTGGTCGGAAGGCCAATCATCTGCGTATTGCCGATAGGTCTTCAGATTATGATACTTCCTGTGACCGCCCTCCACCCAGTTCAACTCTTTTTCCATGCTTTGTCCTTTGCAGCGCCTATTGAGGGTGCGCCGGCCCTCTCTCCCGTACGTCCAAGGCCGACATGCTGAGCTAGACAATACCATACTAAACGAGGCGGAATAGAAGCAAGTACTTTCACGAAAATCCGACAATTGAAACGGAAGCTACCGCGGCTCAAACTACACTATAACTCACGGCATTTCCGTCCTTTCAAGCCTCAAGCCTTGCGAAGGGTCGCGGTACATTGTCTTTCGTGAAATGAAGCGTTACCCCGCAATTCATCCCGCCGAAACGCCCTGTGGATGCAAGAATCAACTCTTTCTCGTAATATGGGACCGGATTATTTGCCGCAAGGCGGCTTAAAGTCCCTCATCTCCATTCCGCTGCGGCAGTCTTGCTTGCAGTTTGGAGAATAATCCGTAGACTCGGCCATGTTCTCTATGATCTATCAGCTTCAGATTGAGGGACCTGCGGCTTTCAGCCCCATCAGTGGCGAGCCAGAGAACTATTTTTCCCGGGTGATTCAATCCCACATGGCTTATATTTTTTGTTGGATACTCAGTGCCCATGTAGGACACCGAATCTTCGGAGATCCGCAGTACGATTCGATTACGGTTGCGCAGTCCCGCCGTCAGGAATGCAATGGTCATGAAAAGCCCTGCGCCCGCGGTCAAAGCCGATATCGGATCTGATCTGAGCGCCAGGATGAGGAGTTGGCTTATAGTCCAGGCTGCGCCGAACGCGGAAATGAGGAGAGAGTATTTCCAGTAAAAGGGTTTCAACTTAAACTCAGACGAATCTTGAACCATGAGGGAGTCCGCATAATGAAAAGAACTATCATTTTTGCTCTCGTCATATGGAGCTTTGGTTGCACCGACAAGAAAGAGCAAATATATAAAGAGCAGATGAACGTAGTCCGAAAGATTTTTTCGGCCAATGGCTTGGACCCTGAAGTGCATATGAGAGAAGGTATCGGAACCAATCCCCACACGGACCAGGTAAGTCGACTTGTCTTTCCAAACAAGGGACTTAAAGAAATACCGGCGGATATCGGCAAATTGACAGCATTAACCCACTTAGATCTTGCCGGAAATGAGATTCAGACGCTTCCCTCAGAAATTGGAAACCTTAAAAACCTAAAGGAACTCGATCTAGGACAAAACAACCTGACAACCTTACCCGAAAGTATCGGTAATCTGCAAGAACTCGAAAGACTCGATGTCGGGGACAATGAACTGAACTTCCTTCCCCAATCGATTGGGAGCCTCACGAATCTTGAGGATCTCTGGGTAGCGGGAAATCAACTATCAGCCCTCCCCGATTCCCTGTCCGGACTGACGAAGGTTTCCTATATCAATCTCGTGCAGAATGACTTTTCGGAGTTCCCGCGTTCTCTTCTCGAAATGCCGAATTTCAGCAGCATTCTCGCCGATGCCGATGAAATCGATACGTCCAATCTGCCCGAAGGGGTGAAGTACCAAGGAAACGGCAGCTTCGTGTATATCCGATCACCCAAATAGGCCGTCGGTCGTCATCTTTGGGGGCAGAGATACGATATCCAGCCTGTCTCCGCTTTGTTTGAACGAATTTTTATACAACTGCTCACCGTCCTCGATGTTGTCCTTGTCCCTCGCAAGCCGACCGGCATAGTATTCCCGGTTGCTGCGTTCGTTGAATGTCTCGCCTTCGGCGAACCACCGTATCCAATCGTGCTCCACCTGAGTCGGTTCACCCGATTCTTCCATGCAGATGTACATAACCTGCTCCGCCGTATATCCGTTCCGGACAAGAACCGATCCCGCTTTTATCATGTGCGGGTTCCAGTATGAGACGGCCTCATCGAGTTGGCTGATGTTCTTCCACTTTTTGAGCGTATCGGTCAATTTATGGTAGGTATCGTCTCCTAGGTTCACAATTGAAAGCGCGTTGTAAAGAACGTATCGCGAGTCTTCCGAAAACGTACGAACTTTACCGTCGAACAAAGGCATCCTGTTCAACTCTTTCCGAGTGTCCTTGATGGTATTCTCTACCCCCTTTCTGGCGCTCTTGAGGATCTCAATTGTCGCCCCAGTCAGCACGATACCAACGGCAACCAGCGTGCCGACAACCGGAACAGCCGCGATACCCACGGTCACCGCAAGGGTACCCCCGAGAACTGAAATCGCCGCCTGCCCTATACGCAATGCTCCGAACAACTCCTCGCCGTCCTCGTAGAAATTCCAGGCGTCATAACTGAAACAGAGAGCATCATACCAAAAGAATGCCGGTGCAATACTACTCAGTGTTTTGTTGACCGATTTGCCGATATTCTCCAGCACTTTGTAATTGCTGATCCAATTGGGGTTGAATCCCGTCAGCGTCAATCCTCCGCCATGCAGGGCTTTCGTGAGCGACTCGACATCCTTCAGGGACACATCGCTATCCTTGTCCACAACCTTTGTGACAAACGAGCCAATATCGTACAACGTGAAAGCCGCTCCGACTGCCGTGGCCATGTGAGAAATGGGTTTCGGCGCTTTGCCGAAATCGTCGGAAAAGGAGGCCTTCATTCGACGTGCGGCATAAACTTTCTTGAGGGTGGCTGTGCGTTTACTCGCGTACTCACGTACGCCTTCCTCGAGTTCTCGGGCGATTGTATCGGGGTCAACGCCTGAATGAAACCGTCGCCCCGCGTACACCCTGATATGAGCAAATGCCGCCTGCACGGCGCGATGGGAATCGATTGCGCCAAGTATTGCGGCGCTTCGGGTGCGCGTCGCCATCTTGAGTATAGTCTGGAGGTACGAGTCGGCGCCCTTAAGCACATCTTTGAAAAGCACGTCATGGAACACTATATCCAGTGGAGTG
>CAZEMW010000341.1:2176-4944 GCA_964513105.1 uncultured Fibrobacterota bacterium | reverse complement strand
ATTATCGGCGTCTGAACCATCACGCTCAACGGTGGCACACCGAATGACGGATGATCGAAGGCGATATCGAGTTGATTACTCTTGTCGGCACGCATCCGAACCGGCGTGATCTGGCACTCATACTCGTTTCCGGCCGTCGGTGCGGTAATCGTGTATCGTCCTTCATTTTTGATCGGCTCACCATTTATGGTGATGCTCTCAAACCACTGTTTGGTGGCGGCGTTTCCCGCGATTGCTTTGCTCAGCTTGATGTTGACATCGTACACCGGAAATTTTGCTTCGGTCGGCACTTTGATTCGAAACCGGACAAAGTACCGGTTCGTACCGTTTTTCCTGTCGGTCACCGGGAGCGCGAATACCCTTCGGTAGTTCTTCGCCTTGATAATCCACTTTGCCGTGTTCGGGTCCACCTCGGCGACAATCCGCTCAGTTTTTTCATCTTCTCCCTTGTAGTGCTCACCGTGTGCGACAATTGCGCGTGCCCTGGCAACCCCGTTATCCTGCGGATTCTTCAGAAACTCGTCGAACATGAGCTGTATCGCCTTTTTCGGAAACTCATTCTCCTTCAGTTTTGCAAGATGCGCCACAAGATCGTTCTTGCGCTGAATCAGCTCGGCTTTGGAACCTGAGGAAAAAGTGATGTCATGCGCGGGCAGGAATACATCGCTTTCATACAACGAATCAATATTCTCCAGCGTTCCCACATTTTCTTCAAGAAACGTGTTCACCCGGCTTCGGGTAACCCGGTCAACCATCAGATACAGAGAGTCTTCGAGATCACGAACCACCCTGGTCTTGCGCGGCATGATCATCTCGGGACGGATGAATGTTCGGTCGTTGTGCAGGGCGAACAACCCCTGTTCGGCCGGTGCCCAGCTTCGGTTCAGAAGATTGTCGCGTATCTGAGAAGCCTGCTGCTCGACCGACATGCTGTCGAGTTTCTGATATTTTTCCATCAGGAAGTCAATATGACGGTATTGTGAAAGAACCCCGAGCATGCCTTTGAAATCCGCCCTTCGAGCCAGGGCGTTGATCTGGGGCAGAATGGATGCCGCTTCGGCATACTCTCTGGACAACTTTTCGCCTCGAGCCATGAGTTTGGCAATGCGATCGTTGAGATCCACGGCACAGGCATAGCTGGAATACGGCGCGTATGCGTCACCAAGAGGAGTGGGGATACTATCGGTGAGAGCCCTGGTCCGCTGCTTCAGCGAAGTGAAATAGTCATCCTGCAGTGTCTCCATTGCCATAACACTTTTGTAATCATCGATCATCTTCTTGCGGACTCCGTTCAGAGTCGTACTCTTCTGCTGGAAGGCCTCTACAAAACGTGCGAGGTTCGTGTAATCCTGCGGTGGCTCGATGCCTGCGGTCTCATACAGTGTGGCAACCTTGACAAATGAAGTGTAGTGGTCCGTTTCCGGGTGCAAGGGATCCGCGGTCTGCTTGTTTCTCATTTTCTGCTCGTAATGGGGAATGATCTCCCGAAGGCGGTTTTTCAGAATGAGTTGACTCTCCGAAACCACATTTTCCGGCAGCTTCTCCCGTCGGGAGAAATACTCTATGTAGTCGTCAACCGACTCAAGCAATGCGACCGTATTTCCCCGGTTTTGGGATTCGTCATGGAAAAACGCCAGAATGGCCAGATAATTATCCTGAAAGGCCATCTCCTCTTCAAGCGCGGATTTCAGCTTGAGGTAATTCTGATACGCTTCGTCATCCGAGTTCACAATACTCTTGGGGAAAATACTTTCAATTGACAGAAGCTCTTCATGCACTTTCTTGAGCGCGGCCAGATTTTCGGAGATGCTGTCGATCGCGACCTGGAATTTGAAACCGTTGAAATTGAATGTTTTCCCAATGGAGTTGTAGACGGATCGGTCGACTTTGTTTGCGGCAAGGGTCTCTTTAAATTCGGCATGCTTATTCTCGAATCGGAAACGCCACTGCGGCACATATCGGTACTGCATCGACAACACCACGTCTTCATTGACTTTGTTAATCAACCAGTAATACACCGAGTCCTCGGGAGAGACCGGATATACCGACATCGAATCGGGTGCCGGCGATTCGGCCGTCTCAACAGATTCACCGGGGTTTGTCTTCTTCTCGAGCCGGGCCGTCAAAGAGGTCTTGAGACTTTTCTTTGCGGGATAGGTCAATACCAGAAAAAAGTTTTCTTCGGGCGGTGACGGAAACTCAATAAAATACTGGTTGTCTTTCTTCAATTCGAAATCATTTTTGCCCTTTTTCAGCTCTATATAGCCCTGCTCCCGTGGTGAGAGTTCGGGATCGGGTTTGAGCTGCTTATAGGGAGCACAAGCAAAAAAGATCAATAAAAATCCGGCCGGGAAGAACCATCGTGTTCTCATCCAAAAAACCCCCTTTGGGCATCAAAGGTTTTGCGGGAATAAAAGCGCCGCGGGGTTGGGGAATCCGGTGAACGGAAAAATCCAAGTCCGGAATCCACAGAGGCTTACTGCTTTCGAGTATACGGTATTTCGTTCATGTATACCAATATAGTATTGGAAAGCCTAATGTGGGGCAGGAATCGGCAATCGGGTTTCCCTTTTTCGCCTTATGTGCTGCTCAGCAGATCTTAGGGGGTTTTCTGGTCGGATCAATCGTATATGAGTCGGAGCCATCGGAAAAACGCATCTGTTTTTCTTTTACAAATCTAACTTCAACGCCTTTTTTTCTTAAAGCCATCCATGGTACAACGTAAGCCGGGAATTCGTTTTCCGGTATAATTACGTTGTCACCGGGTT
>CAZEMW010000341.1:0-2166 GCA_964513105.1 uncultured Fibrobacterota bacterium | reverse complement strand
ATCCACCGCTACATACGGATTCTCATACGTACCGTCGGAGGCCCAGTTTTCGTAATCGATCGGCTTGCCGTTGATACTTCCGCGCGCACGAAGCCCCTTCGCGTAGTATCTGAATTCCAGCATATCTTTGCAGGTCGAATGATACCGTATCTCGGTTTCATTCTCAAATGAGAACGTGGATCGTGACAGGTATTCATTGGAAGGATCCTGGAATGCCCCGTATTCTTCGGCATCAAGCACCTCGAGCACGAACCCCGACGGATTTCCGGCAAAAAGGAGCAGGTCGTGAGTCTCCAGATGAGCGGTAAGTGAGGATATCCGCTTGCTACCACATCCGGGATTTGGGGGTTTGGTCACCCATGAAACGCGCCCGTCACCGATCAGGCGAAGAGCAACCACCACTTTGTTGAGAGACAGAAACAGTATTTCTTCCTGCCGCTCCACCGTAGCTTCTTTGGGTATCCAGAGATGGGATGCTGCGGCGTTTGGGCAATTCGCAATGAATTTCTCAAAGCTCTCGACGGAATCGGTGTCCGACAGAAGAGCTCCTTCGATCGGTTTCAGGGGCGACCTGCCTCTTTCGCTCCGTTGTGTTTCCTCCATTCCTTTGTGCTTCGGGGGGTGGGCATTGAATGAGCCGGTGAGCGCAATCAGGACGTTTTTGTGTTGCAGTGTCTGTGTATAGGGACTGTGTCCGGCGGAATCGGTACAATAGCGCACATGACCACCGGTCATGACCATCGGCTGAGATGTCCCTTTCGCCACCAGCGACCATACAACCTGCTGATCCGGATTATCTACCATTGTTAGTGCAACATTTCCCATCGCATACGATTGATCGCAATAGAAATACTCCTGAAACACGTTGGGAATATTGCAGTGGTACGCCGGTCGGCTCATTCTCGATTCGAACGGCAGCGGTATGTTCTTATTCAGAATGTTGCATATTACCTTGTTTGGACGATAGGTCGACATCACCTGGTGAATGGGTATCTGGGGATTATCGGGATGCCACGACGTTTCAGCACCCCAGGCCCATATCATTGATGCGAATTCCGAGTTCGGGTTGCGTATCGCATGGCCCCGTTTCTGTGCACCTGCAATGACTCCGTCGAACACTTTAAGCCCCGAAGTCCCGACCAGATAGTCAAGGATGACCTTGGCGGTGGTCTTTATACCCGCATCCTGAGAAAAATCGTAGAGGTTCAGCAGGCCTTCGATCGAATGTGGGTAGTAAATCGACGAATCATATTCACCGTTGCCGGTTTTGGCCAGTTGTGCCGCAAATTCGGTGAACATGGTGAATACCTGTTCGCGGACCGTGTCACGGTCCTGAGAAGATATCTGAGTGCCTTCGGGAAACAGCTGAGCGTAAACCAGTGCCGAGGTCCGCCACATCATTTTGTGGTTTTCCGTACCGCCGTTTAACATGTCTCCGCCAAGAAGATGGCCCGGTTGCCCGACAAGGGTATGCGGTGGACCGATAAAACCGTGATCCCGCTCCCCGTCGGACGGCTTGTTGTAAGCCTTATACTCCGCCACTGCATCCTGAAACGCTTTCTGCCACTCCTCTCCCATATCTTCGGCAAGAAGCGGGTATAATCTGGCCCAGTTTTTACAGGCGAAGTGGTACTGTTGTTTCAGCATCCCCGGTATGGAGACAAACGCGCGGGCGGTAATATCGGTCGGGTTTACCAGAAGAGATGCCGTTGCCGGGCCCAGATCCTTTTTCAGCGCATCACCGCCAAACTGACTGATCCGGCCGTTGTCGTCACGTGCTTTCGGGCCGAAATACCCGGTATTTCCCTGGGTATATCGACGGCCGGTATACGGAGAGGCCAACTTATCACCATCCAGCGAATAGGTGCGAACCATCGTGCCGGTATCCGGGCATCGGGACGGGGCTTTCGTTCGCTGGTCGTAGGGCTCTTGGGCAAGCCGTTCAATTCGGCCGTTCACTCGCTCCTGAAATTGTTTTTCATAGGGAAATGATTCGCATTCCCAGCACTCGGCATCCTGCCGGGGCTGCCAGGCACGGATTATATCCGCCCATTTCGTCGCGCTCAATGAATTGCTCCTTAGTTTTTTATCGCAGGTATCGCAAAAAGGTCCGAGTGACCTTTTGGTGATGATCAAGGGAGCGGGAACCGGTTCCCGGCATTGTCC
>CAZEMW010000340.1:4085-4944 GCA_964513105.1 uncultured Fibrobacterota bacterium | reverse complement strand
AGGGTTGGTTCACTGCGGGGATGTATTCGGGACTTTGAACCCGATTATCCGACCCGGCAACCTGCGTCTTCTTGGGGCAGCCGCATTCCTCCTGAGGTGCATAGGCATTCGGGAGCGAATACTCGTACCAACGGTAGAATCCTCCAAAGTTGATCACGTTGGATGAATCGAAGCCATTTTCGGTTAGGTAATCCTCGGCGGAATGCGCACGGCTTCCGCTGTGACAGTAGACAATTATTAGTTCATCGAGTGGAAGCGTGACTGCTTCATCTCGAAAATTGTCGTACCAGGGCAAAACACATGCGCCGGGGATCATGCCCGATTCCGTCTCCCACTCGTCGCGCACGTCGACCAGCCGATAGGGCCGCTTGCCGACGAGAATCGCCCGAAGCTCCGGTCCTGTCGGAGGGCGGGGCACGGTGGTGCTCTGTCTTAGAAGTGAGGTGGGCATGGTGTCCGCCGCCGGAAATCGGCTCGACGTCAACTCATCGAATCCGCTCGAGAAGACCGAATCCTCCGGATATCCGTCGGCCGTAATCTCCTCCGCTACCGTATGAGCGTAAATTCCTCCGTGACAGATAATGAGGATTCGTTTCCGACATCCCAGGGAATCAACCCATCGCGGGACATCGTCGGTATAGAAACAGGGGAACACGATCGAGTCAATATGGGCATCCCCACGCACATCGAAAAGAACGAAATCGATATCATCATCCAGCCAGACCGAAAATGCCGAATCGTTGATTGCCGTTTGCGCGGCCCCGATGCTCACTGCAAGCAGAATCGCCGCAATGAACCAACCGGCTGTTTTCATGAATTCCTCTTTTCGGGTGCACTTCAAAAGTCAGGCTCATTCTCT
>CAZEMW010000340.1:0-4075 GCA_964513105.1 uncultured Fibrobacterota bacterium | reverse complement strand
CGATAAAACGGTAGAATTGAGTCGGAAAATTGTCGAATCCGGGATTAGTTGGCCACTTTTTTCCAAGGTACGGAAAGAATCCGTTTAATCGCTAAAGAACCATAATTTGTTAAAAATCAACACGTTACGATTGTTGTGCCGAGGCCGAGCCAGAGTGTTATATTAGAGATGAAGATGGAAATTGATACTAATCAAATAACTCCTGAAAATGCGCATCACTCTCTGAATGAATCAACATGCCGGCAATATTCCATGGCATGTAATCGAAAATTTGGCCGCAAAGCGTCGCAGGAGGCCGGTCTTCGGAATCGCCATTTTTTTCCTCCCACATCGGAGCAAGATTGCGGTATAATTAGAGGTATGGAGTTCACGGTTCAGAATTCCTGCATCAAAACCGGCGGGAGGATTTCTTCTCGCGCAGTCGGGAGAGAATAATGACACAAAGGAATAAAGCATCTCGCAATGAAACCCACCTTGTGAGTACCGGTAACACCAAGAAGTACATTCCTTTTCTTAAGGGACGCCCGCAACGTTCGGAACCGATTTGCAGTGACGATGTTCACAACCTTCTTATTGCGTTGAATACGGGTTTGAGCTTTGATGAGTTCCTCGCAATAGTATAAAGCAGTGCCTGTCCGATAATCCCATTCAGTGCCTCGAGCGGCTGCGAAAGCGCCCGGCCTCGTTGTCTCAGATCGCCGTATCCCTGTGGGTACGTCTGTTCGGGGCCTCACGCCGGTCACTTTTTCGCCCGGTCGAGGCACTGGAGCAGGGTTCCCAATAGGTAGTACCCAATGCGTAAGATCGGCATATTTATACTGCAGGCGCGCAGGCCGCCTGCAGGTGAATGCCGTCTCAATCCCACATACTCGAAATCAGCCGAATGCTGCATATCCGGCCCGCCCTTGCCCGTGGGGGTAGGCGTGATTTATCATTGTATAATGCCGCTACACCGGTTTTCCGTGCCGAAAGCTCATATTATGATTCTTTAAGGTATGGAAGGAGGCGATTTTCCCGGGCTACACTGGGTGCCTCCCATTACCGAGTAGTGGATTGTTGGTATCTACATCAATGGACGGTGGATCAACCGGAGCTTCCACAACTGCTTTGTCCGGCTCCCCCCCGAAATCGTATCCGAAGTGCTGTTTGGCAGTTTGTTTCGAGATACTGATTTGGGGCAAGGGTCGGAAGTTGCGGGGAGAGCCGGGGATAGGCCGACACCGGGGGTGTGCATCCCGTTTCGCGGGATAGGCGCATTTTCGATGTCGGCTTTTTTCGTCGACATGGAGAGGAATGCTGTATGTTTTCGAAAGTACTTGTCGCAAACAGAGGCGAAATCGCGGTTCGTATCATTCGGGCTTGCCGGGAAATGGGAATACCAACGGTTGCCGTGTACTCCGAGGCTGATCGAAAAGCGTTGCATACACGATTGGCCGATGAAGCTTATTGCATCGGTAAAGCTCCGAGTGTCCAGAGCTATCTCAATTATCCGGAAATTATTCACGTCGCCAAAATGGCCAAAGCCGACGCCGTGCATCCGGGGTATGGTTTCCTTTCCGAAAACCGCGTTTTCAGTGAAGTATGCGAGATCTGCAAAATCAAAGTAATTGGTCCGCCTCCTTCTGCAGTTGCCCGGATGGGAGAAAAGGCGATGGCTCGTTCGATCGCCGAAAAGGCCGGTGTTCCAATTCCAATGGGAAGCACCGATGCCGTAAAGGATGACTTACAGGCAAGTCGTATAGGAGAGCAGATCGGCTTTCCTTTGTTGATTAAAGCAACTGCCGGCGGCGGTGGCAAGGGAATGAGGATCGTTCGGGAACCCAAAGAACTTATCCCACAGCTCCATGCCGCTCAGGAGGAAGCCAAAGCGGCATTCGGAAACAAAGACGTCTACATGGAGCGATTCGTTGAAGGTGGCCGTCATGTGGAAATACAGATTCTGGCCGACACTCACGGTAACGTCGTGCATCTGGGCGAGCGTGAATGTTCCGTTCAGCGCCGTCATCAGAAACTGATTGAAGAAGCTCCTTCTCCTGCCGTCAATCGGACGCTTCGAGAAAAAATGGGACGGACGGCGATACGTTTGGCAAAAGCAGTCGATTATGTGAGCGCGGGGACGGTAGAGTTCCTCGTGGACAATAAAAAGAACATATTCTTTATTGAGATGAATACCCGTATTCAGGTCGAGCATCCGATTACCGAACTGGTTACCGGAATCGACATCGTAAAAGAGCAGATCCGAATCGCCGCCGGACATCCGATTTCCTTTCGTCAAAAGGATCTGACCATATCCGGACATGCGATCGAATGTCGTATAAATGCGGAAGATCCGGATCGGGATTTCATGCCGTCTCCGGGAAAAATCCGCGACCTCTGCCTTCCGGGAGGCCCCGGGGTTCGTATGGATACCCATATCTTTGGTGGGTATCATGTGCCTCCATACTACGACTCCATGCTCGGGAAGTTGATTGTGCATGCGGAAGACCGACCAAGTGCGATTCTTCGTATGCGGCGTGCCCTCGATGAGCTGCATATTGGAGGAGTATCCACGACAAAGCCTTTCCACGAGAAAGTCCTTGTCCATGATGCCTTTGTGAAAGGGAACTACACGACGAAATTTGTGGATGAATTCTTGCTGAAATGATGATACTATTGTGCCTGTCCGGAAACTCGCTTTAGTGCCTCGACCGAGCGAGAAAGCGACTGGTGAGGCGTCACAAAGAGGCGTATCCGGGGAGATACGGCGACTTGGGACAACGAAGCCTGGCGCATTCGCAGCCACTCGAGGCGCTGAATGGGGTTTTGGGCCAGGTACTATTACAGCGTGAGTCCAACGATTCCCCGAGCTATCACGTACTATATTTCCATCTCGGAATATGATCGCATAGTGGTGAGGCCTTCTGGAGTTATATGAACCGCGGGCGAACCCCCGTGCTTCGGCCGATCACTGCTTCAACGGGCAATTCGGACACAAATATGTCGAAGATTTCATTTCGAGGCCTTTTCCCTGTTGTGGTGCTGGGTGCGTTTCTTCCGTTCGCGGGAGGTTGCGTCACATCCAATGCACACCGGAAAGTGCTCACGGAATACCGTGAACTTGAACGCCGCTGTGATACTCGCCTACGGGTGCTGGAGCGCGAAAACAGGGTCTTGTACGAAGAGAAACTCGAGCGGGAACGTCTGATATCGGACCTGCGAAATGCGATCGAAGACACGGCTGCTCAGCTTGTCGCAGAAAAAGAAGCATTCAAGACCTACAAGGCTTCCACACGCAGGAAAATCGCCACGCTTCAGGAGCAGGTTGCGCAGGTTGAGGAGCAGGCCGGCTCACGGGTTGCCCGGCTGAACAGAATGCATCGACAGACCGTCGATTCCCTTGTCCTGCAAATTGATTCCCTCTCCGCCAGACTTATAGACCAGCGCAAGAAAGCCTCGGCGCAGATCCGTACACTTCGTGATTCGCTCTCGGCCGAAAAACTTCAGTGCGAGAAAGAAATCTACGCATTGAAAACGCTCAAATCGGAGCTGTTTGAGAAAATCCAGGAAAAAGAGGTGCGTATTCAGGAACTTCTGTTGCTTTTAAGATCGGCCGCCGAAATAGATACCGTTTCCGAGGATACAACGGAAAATGATACCGAGCATGTTGCTCCGCCACAATGAGCTGCAATCTTTCGATGCCGGGGCGACCGGCCTACTCCCGAGCTTCCGCGGCAAGCTTTTTTTCTCCGTTCTCCTGGTACTTACCGCATTCGTTTCCGCTCGTGCGGATACCGTGACCGTCATTCTGATCCGCGATATTCAGGGTGAGGTGGTATCGACATCACCGTGGGACACGTCTCGAGGACGGCTTTCCGCTCGCCGATGGGCGGCACTGGCATCACGCTCAAAGCAGCCCAACACGGTACTACTGGATATGGGAAACACCTATTTCCCCGGATATCTTTCCCGGTTCAGCGCCGGACGGTTAACCGGCGAAATCGTGTCGATTACGGGAATATCAACAAAGCTCGTCACCGCTGAAGACCTTCTCCTCGGGCGTCGGCCGGACCCAGAACATCCGACCGTCCTTTCGGCA
>CAZEMW010000339.1:0-4957 GCA_964513105.1 uncultured Fibrobacterota bacterium | reverse complement strand
AGATGAACCCCCTGTTTCCGGCCGAAAACGGGCACCTTCCCGATTGAAATCGGGATTTTCGAGGGTTTCCGGACAGACACTAACTACGTGCGTTAAAGTATTCAGATAATGGAGTACGGAAAATCATGAAACTCACAAATTTCAAATTCTCTGCCGAAATGGTTCTGGCGTTTCTCGGTATGACCTTCGCCGGAAACCCGATTATAACCCACATGTTCACCGCAGATCCGTCGGGGCACGTCTTTGAGGACCGCATGTTTATCTATCCTTCGCACGACAAAGACGACAACGACTGGTTTGATATGGAAGACTACCATGTGTTTTCATCTAAAGACATGGTCAACTGGGTGGATCACGGTGTCGCGCTGCATGTCGACGATGTCCCCTGGGCTTCGAGATACATGTGGGCTCCCGACTGCGTGTTCAGAAACGGAACGTACTACTTCTACTTTCCCGCCCGCGATACCACCGACACGTTTCGTATCGGCGTAGCCACGGGAACCGATCCACGGGGACCGTTTGTGCCGGAATCGTCGTGGATCGAAGGGAGCTACAGTATCGATCCAAGCGTATTCATCGACGACAACGATACGGTATATATGGTATTCGGCGGCGTTGGGGGCGGTCATTCCGACGGGTGCTATATCGCGAGGCTTACCGATGATATGCTCCAATTTGACGAGGAACCCAAAAAAGTGGAGGGGCTTGAGGACTACTTCGAAGCACCCTGGATTCACAAGCGTAACGGGATCTACTACCTTTCCTATTCCGCAAAGCATACGATTCACTATGGAACGGCCGATAATCCCTATGGACCTTACGATTACAAAGGCATGGTTATAGACGACGTTTCCGGGTGGACCAACCACCATTCGTTTGTTGAGTATGAAAATCAGTGGTACGCCTTTTATCACAACGCCGAGCTTCCCGGGGGAAGCACGGAGAATCGAAGTGTGTGCGTTGATTCTCTGCACTACAATGAAGATGGAACCATGCAGGTCGTGCAGCAGACCGATAAAAGTGTTGACCCGGTTCCCTACACGCCCGTTACAGTCAGCGCGATCGATACGGTTCAGGCGGAAAACTACACCGCGCACAGTGGTATCCATACCATGCGATTCGGGTCGGCCGGACGGAGCCTTGGGCGAATCGAGAGTGGTGACTACCTGCGATATGAAGCACTCGATTTCGGGGAAAAAGCCGGTGAGATCCTGCTTGCGTCCACAAGCGAACAAACCGGGGTGCAAGTAGAGATCCGGCTGGACAGCCTCGACGGTGATGCGGTTGCCGTATTCGATCTTGAAACGCCGGAGGAGAATGAAACGTGGCATTACCAGACCGTGACACTCGCTTCCACGGTCGAAGGAGTACACGACGTGTTCTTTGTTTTCGCCGGGACACAAGACGTTTCGGCAGGCCTGGACTGGTTTGTTTTCAGTCCCTGCAGTGGCATTTCGAACACCAAAGCCGGCCCCAACCGTCTTGGCCCGGGTAGAAGTCCGCATCCGGGTCAAAACGCAAGACTGCGCCTGTACGACATTCGCGGAAGATCCGCAAATGTATCGCCGACGGGGCCAATACAAGTCTTCCTCGACGCAAAAGGCAATCGCCGCCTTCAACTGCGTCGCCGGGAGATCCACCCGTAGGCTCGCTCTGTCGAATCAGTAGTCGTACCACTCATATATCCGCGTAATGAAGCTTTCGCACTGGATATCGATTTACGAGTACGAGTATAGCCGGCAGCGTGGCAATAAGGGACTACCTTCTCTCAAAAACGCTCGATACTGTTTGCTAAGAAAACACCCCTTCTCCCGTGATCGGGAGAAGGGGCCGAAGAATGAGGGGAGATTGCCGGTTATCCAATCAACCTCCGTAAGACGATAAACTCCGCAAGACAACTCGATTCACGAGTACAAGTACCGCCCCGGGTGGGGCTGAGTACGAGAACGATTGGAGGGTGGATTATCCCTTCAGTTTTGCTTTCATCGCCTCAAGCTTGCTGTTCACCGACTCGCTGGTAGCACTTCCACCAAGATCCTCGAACTCTTTCTCCAGCGAATCGCCGCCGGTATCCTCGGCCATTTCCTGCGCGGCGCTCGCCTCAAACGAGGAACGTTCCGCCTTGTTTTTCATGCGTTCAATCAGATCCGTTGTCCCGGAATTGCCGATTTTCGCTTTTGCATTATAGATCTGCTTCTTCACATCGGCGGTTTTCGCCTGGGCGATAATTATGTCCTTATTCCGTTTGAGCTCCGAGAGTTCTTCTTCCATTTTGCGGATGCCGGCTTTGAGGTTCTCCACTTCGGCACGTTGCCCTTCCCACTGTGGTCGAAGTGACTCCGCTTTCTGTTCGTGCTCTTCGGATCTGGTGAGCGCTTTCGCCGCCAAGTCCTCTTTGCCCTGCTTGAGCGCCGCCTCGGCTTTTGACTCCCAGAGCTCCTTGTTCTGAATCTCTTTGTCAACCAGAGCCTTTGTCTGCCGCTCGGTTGCGATAACATTCATGACGCTCTCCTTGGCCTCGCGAAGCATTTTTTCCTGATCGCGAATAGCCTGCTCGAGCATCACCTCGGGTTTTTCAAGCTTGTCGATAGCTTTGTTTGCGTTTGCCTGCCCTACTTTGAATATCCTGCCGAATATGCTCATTGTATATGCCTTTCGTTTTGTGAAGCAACCCACAAAAACCGTTTTTCAATTTGTCCGGGATTTCGCCTCTGACATGAGACGAACACCTCTCAACAGACCATTCGAATCACGAGTACGATTGTATACCTCGGTGCCGAGAGGGAGCAGTCCCTCTATTTTACATACTCCGACAAAAGCGCCTCCGCTTTGTCGGTAGCGAGTTCCAGCGCATCGAGAACCGAAAGTACCTCGTTTTCGTCGAGATTACCGGTTTCACGGCTTTCGATCAGGACCAGCCGGGGATCTTCGGTATTCGTGGTGTCGATACCGATACTGACCGGCAGAATTTCGGTGTTCAGGTCGAGTACTTTGAAATAGAACTCCTTGTCGGCGAGCGCCGAAACATTTCCCAGATCGACCTCGAAAAACATGACACCGTCGGTGGCGGTGATAAACACCGGGAGCTCATCGGCTCGTCGGACACTCACCACATTTGCACCCACTTCTTCGACCATGAAATCATGCCCCAGAAGGAACTCCTTCAGAGGCTGTCGACCGGCGGTTTTCACCACGACTGAATCAACCATACTTACTCCTTGGTTATGTGATATGTTTTCCCACTCTTCTGAGCAGTCAGGATTTCCTCTTCAAGAACACGAAGATCGCTCTCCGAGTTCGCCAGTACAATTAGCGTATCGCCCTTTTCAAGCTTCGTATGCCGCGGCGGATTCAGCAGCCGTTCGTCACCCCGGATAAGCCCGATAATCTGAAGATCGGTTTCATGGTCCAGAGCGGCGAGCTGTAATTCGCGGATCTCATTTCCTTCCATCTGTGTGGGGCACAGATACAATTCGCTTCCGTCCTGATGTGTCAGCAACTGCCCAATGACATCGTTAATGCCAGGACTGACAAACTCCTGTGCCAGCAAACACCCCCCAAGCCCCTCCTCGGATATAACGCCGTCGACATTTGCTCTCTTGCAGGTCCGCTTACTCCGTTCCGATACAACTTCGGCAATGGTCTTTATCGGCCTTCCGCAATCCTTCTCGATAATCTCGATAAGAGCGGCCGTAGTAAAGGTTCGCGCGTCGGAGCGCGAATCTGTGGGATCATCGGCGCACACCACCACCCCCGAACACTCTGTGACATTTGCCTGCATGAGGACGTCTTCGTCGGTCGCGATACCTTTTACAAACAGCAATCCTGCTTTCACCAGTTCCGGCGGCAGCTCTTCGAGCTTTTCAGTGACCAGCACAAACCGCTTTTTCCGATTACTTTCCACAGCACGCAACTCGGACACCAGGCTGAGGATCTTTTCCTCTCCGGGATAGTTGCAGATAATGATGTGATCTTTTTCCGTAATCGTCATCAGGCCTCTCCTCTTCTTTGCCGCCAGATCGATAAATGCGTTGGCAATATATCCCACAAGATAGCCGATCAATCCTATTCCCAGTATCATACAGGGGTACGAGATTATGAATCGTCCTATCGGTGTAACCGCGTAGTAATCCCCATAGCCGACCGTCGTCATCGTAACCATCGACCACCAGACCGCGTCCCAGAAAGAGATATCCTGCGCAGTCCGTTCCGCCAGGTAAAACAGCGCACCAAAAAACAGGTTGAGACCGGTCGCCCATGCGACGATCATCACCAGTTCCCTGCTCAGAACTCCCCGCACTCGAGCGATATTCTGAAGGCGACTCAAAAGAATTCTGAAAATCATATCAGCCGTTCACTCTCCAGGCCGGCTACCTCGACTCCCTCGGTAACCGGATCAAAGCATAGTGACATTGTTCTGTTTGACCTTTGTTCTTTGACCTTAGGTGACCGAGCGCAGCCGAGGTCTGATCTTCCGGCTTTGCTGGAGTATAAAGTATACTTGGTGCGTGCCCGAGAGATCACCATTTCCGCGAATACTTTCTATTTCCAGTATCGCCAGCCTTTCAGATACGAATGCAGGACCTCGGGGTTGTCCATGGTACTCACGGGGGCCCGATGTCGATACTGTTGCTGATCGGGGGCGAAGTTAAATGAACATGCAACCACTTGCGAACTAAGATACCGAGTGGGTACGTCAATTCGAGTACTCGCGTCGGCGAATTCGGTGTCGGATGCCGCAACGAAGCCCCAGTCGCCAAACGACGGGACATATGCATGGTACGGCATGACATGGGTAAACGCGGATGATTCCAGAGTGGCAACGACCGACCAGAACGCACGTGATGCGAAAAATGGACTGGTTGCCTGGGTCACGAACACCCCGCCCGGCGTCAGCCGAGAATGAACAAGCTGGTAGAACTCAAAGCTGTACAGTCGGGCCAGCGATACGGTGCTT
>CAZEMW010000338.1:0-4960 GCA_964513105.1 uncultured Fibrobacterota bacterium | reverse complement strand
GGCGCCGCTCAGTCACCGAAGATCAGACTTCGGCCAGGCTCAGCCACCAAACAGAGAATTCCTTTGTCTGACAAATAATACGCTAAAACTTGTGCTGCGATGCACTGCGGCGACAAAATCCCGCCATATCTTTCGTCTCGTCCGGTACAAGCAAAACAATCGATGTCGCGGACTAGTATTTTCCCTTGGAAGAGATTAGTTTTTAGTCTTCATAAACTCCGGGCATACCTCGGTTCTGTTAGCGGCAAAACCGGAACACGTCGGCTTTGCCGTAACCCTCCACGATTCAGAAAAACGTGACGGCGCTTTCGCACCGGGTCCGGGGGTCTCCTTCCATCCGTATTCTTAGCGGAGCGGAAAAATGGAGCCGGGAACAAGTTGTCCCCTTTTTTTCAACCCGGGACAATCACTTTGTTTTTTGACCTTCCGCCCGGCCGGGCGGGACGGCGTAGAAGGGATTGCTTGACCATGGCTGTACAACAGACAATCGGTTCGTCTGTGTCTCTGTCCGGAACCGGACTCCATACCGGAAACGAAACAACCATCACCCTGAATCCCGCCGAAGAGGACTACGGCATACGGTTCGTGGCGGCCGACATACCGGATTCTCCCGAGATTCTAGCCGATATCGATAACGTGACCGACGTCAAGCTCGGGACCACCATTGGTTCCAACGGCGTTTATATTCATACTATCGAACACCTTATGTCGGCCCTTGCCGGTCTGCAAGTCGATAATTGCCGCATAGAGGTCCATGGATCGGAAGTCCCCGTTACCGACGGCAGCTCGATGCCGTTTGTTGAGATGATTCAGAAAGCGGGAGTGGTTAAGCAGACGGCCGAACGAGAGTATATCGTTATCGATCGTCCGATGTGGCTTTACAACAAAGACGATGTTGCGCTGAGTGTGTTTCCCTCCGACCATTTCCACATAACCCTGATGATTGACTACAACCATCCGGCAGTGGGTGCACAGCATACCACCCTCTTCTCACTCGACGACTATTCGAAAGAATTTGCACCCGCGCGTACATTCTGCTTTCTTTCCTGGATGGAAAAAATCCGGGAGGAAGGGCTTATACGAGGCGGATCTCTTGATTGTGCGGTGATCGTGCAGGATGTACCACTGACCGATCATCACAAGGATTATCTGCAGCGTTTGTTCAATGCCAAAGGCCCGATCACCGAAGGTGAAAACGGGTATTTGAACAATACGCCTCTTCGGTTTAAGAACGAGCTCTGCCGACACAAAGCTGTTGATCTGATTGGTGACCTCTACCTCCTGGGAAAACCGGTGTGCGGACATGTTCTGGCCGCCCGCACCGGTCATGCGGCAAATATAGAAATGGCTCGGAAAATTCGTGAATACATCAAAGATCGCGAGGAACGGAAGGCGAAAGCGGGCACCGCGGAAAAAATCACTCATGAGGACATTCTCGACACGCTTCCTCACCGATATCCGATGCTCCTTTTAGACAGAATTGAGGAGCTCGATTCAGGAAAACGAATTGTGGCGGGTAAGAATGTCTCTTTTAACGACCAGTTTTTCCAGGGCCATTTTCCCGGAAATCCGGTCATGCCCGGTGTCCTCCAGGTAGAAGCAATGGCGCAGGCGGTTGCATTTATGGCGCAGTTCGGGAGGAATGAAGGCAAGGACGGTGTCGTACTGTTCATGGGCATTGATAAGGCACGGTTTCGCGGAATTGTTCGTCCGGGAGATTACCTGCGAATCGAATGTGAAGTTCTTCAGAGTCGGAGGAACACCGTCCGGGTGGCCGGCAAGTGTTATGTTGGTGACAAGGTGGTGAGCGAAGCTGAAATCCTGGGGCATATCGGCACGAAGGGGGCGTAGTATACTGTGGGTACCGATATTCATCCAACTGCAATTGTCGACACTGATGCCCGACTGGGTGAGAATGTCTCAATAAAACCGTATGCCATTATTGAGGGAAACGTTTCCATTGGTGATGGAACCACGATCGGCTCTCATGCGCGCATCGCCTCCGGTACCAGAATGGGCAAAAAATGCATGGTATTCAACGGTGCGAGCATCGGTACGATTCCGCAGGATCTGAAATTCGCGGGTGAAGAGACGCTTGCCGTCATAGGCGACAACACAACGTTCCGGGAATTCTGCACCGTTAATCGCGGAACCGCCGCAAGCGGCAAAACCGTAGTGGGAAGCAACTGTACCCTTCTCGCCTACTGCCACATTGCGCATGACTGCATTGTGGGGGACGGGGTGGTTGCGTCAAACAATCTTGCCATGGCGGGCCATGTGCAAGTGGGCGACAACGTCATATTCGGCGCCACCGTGATGGTTCACCAGTTTGTAAAAATTGGGGATCATTCTTTCATTCAGATGGGCTCACGCATTCTTCGCGATGTAGTTCCATTCGCCATGTGTGGCGGTGACGGATCCGACCCATCTATTATGGGAGTAAACAGCGTCGGTCTCGAACGACGGGGGTTCGACGGTCCTCGAAGAGCCAAAATCAAAAAAGCGCTTCGTCTGCTCCTGCGCAAAGCTCCCACCACACAGGAAGGCATTTTTCTTCTCAGAGAGACCTTTCCGGGTGACGAAGACATTCAGAAGATACTCTCGCTTGTCGAGACCTCGCAACGGGGTCTGATCCGCTTTCCCAAATAGAATGCGGACGGTCCGTTCCCAAAGCAGACACATACCGATCTACCCTCCCCAAACGGCGGCGTGTGGTACGGCCGTTACGATTCCGTCAGCTTATCGATCCGCTCTCGCGCTTCTTGACACAGGGTGGTCGTGTGTTGTCCGCCGCAATAATTATGCAGAACATTTTCCCAGACGCGTAGTGCCAGAAGGCGATTCTCGATCGAAGGGTTTTTCAGGTACATTGCATCACGCGTTTTACCCAGCAGATAGGTGGCCTCGCGTAAGACACCGTCGTGGAGGGAGGCCACTGATTGCGCGCGCGCGAAAGCCTTTTCCGCGGCTTCATACATCTCTGCCTGCAAATACGCTTTGCCCCTCAGAAGATGATACTTCCCGTCGTCCACCGCGGTCTGTTCGATAAACTCAAGCGCATCTTTTGTCCGAATCGACAGCACATAGGTTTCGAGCAATCGAATAGCCGCCGTTTTTCGACGGTTTGCCGTTTCGGCGGCATCGAGAGCCGCACGGTAGCGTTTTTCTGCTTCGTCCCAGTTTCCCTTTCGAAACGCGACATTGCCCGCCTCCAGATCGTCCGGTTTGTTCTCACCTTCAGCCGATTTTGCCGCGGCAGAGGGAGGTCTCCCGGTAGAGCGATCCGGCGATGGAGGCGGGGGGCTTTTGGCCGCACTTTTTTCCTGCCGGGGCGGTTTCAATCTCGCATCATCCGACCGGCTCGACACAGGCGCGTCGGCTTCGTTCTCGTCAGGTTCTGTAACAAGGTCTGGTTCGGGGGCGACACTGAGTTCGGACTCGGGGCCGGTGTTGCCGAGCGGATCATGATCCCTGAGGCGAAACCATAAGCTTATCACGGTGACAAGCAGAACAATGAGAACGGCGGCAGCCGGAATGAAGAGTGGGGCAAATTTCCGAAGTTTCGCCGGGGGGCTTATTCGCTGCATTACCCTGCTGGGAGTGAGGGGTTCATCGGGCCTGTGCAAATAATTGTGTACAATCTCGTTTGGCGTTGATGCGGTCTCTCCGCGCAAAAACGTATCGAGATCTTCCTTGAGCGCCTCTATTCCCTCATATCGGTTCTCACGGTCGGCTTGAAGACACCGATGGATAATCTGCGCAAGTGCGGGCGGACACTCTTCAACCGTACTATTGACGGGGCGATAAACGCCTTTCATTTTGTTTTCGACCAGTTCGGCGACGGTCTGCTGCGGGAAGGTACGTTCACCGCTGATCATTTCGTAAAGCACCGCTCCTATGGCATAGATATCGCATCGTTCATCCAGTCGATCCCCACGTAACTGCTCGGGACTGAGATACGCGTACGTACCCATGGTGTAGGGCCCCTGGGTGTGGATACTGATGCCCGCGGGCAGTGCAATCCCGAAATCCGCGAGCTTTACTTCACCTTCTTTGGAGATGAGAACATTCGCCGGTTTTATGTCCCGATGCACCAGCCCGGTGTATACTTCACCGTAAACGGTGAAATTCCTGCTTTGTGCGTAGGCCAGAGCGGTGCAGATGATCTGCGCGATTCCGGCGGAGAGAACCGAAGGCAGTCGGGCCGCACGGCTTATGCAGGACTGAAGCGACACACCGTCGACATACTCCATCTCAATATATGGTATGTCCCCGTGCCAGCTCCCCACCCCGAAGATCTGAACGATATTCGGATGCTGCAGATTTGCCGAGATCTTGGCTTCGGTCTCAAAGCGTCGTCGTGTTTCCCGGGAGAAGCCCGGACGAAGCAGCTTTATGGCACGAATCACCTCGAGATCCGAATGCACTACTTTGTATACGTGAGCTATTCCACCGGCGGCGACATGCTCCAAAACCTTCAGATGGCCCAGATCCTCACCCGATTCGGGCAGAATTGCGCGAGTTTCTTCGCCGGGAACATTTGGTTCGATTTTCTGACGAGTAGTGTCCATGTAAAGAATCGGCACCGTCGGAAGCGCTTTGGGTTGTTACCCTGTTACCAGTTTCACTCTTAAACTTATAATATACGTGAACAACCGTCTTCGACGACAAAAAGACGCCAATCCGGTGAAGTCGCGACAAAATCGTTCAGTAGGGATTGGGCGGAAAAGGCGTTTCGAAGACACGTGAAAAGGATTGAAGGCGGGGCTTTTACCCTTTCGCGGACCATTTTCGGATCTGATGAAGATGCTATGGGTGGGGTGCAGTACCGATGCGTACTGCACTCCGAAGAGGTCGTTTCCCCCGAAGATTCCGGGAGATGTTATTTTTCACGACACGAGAGGTCGGAGCCGGCGATTGCGTAATGCTCTGATAATGAGACAGTTACGCAGCTTGAGGC
>CAZEMW010000337.1:0-4981 GCA_964513105.1 uncultured Fibrobacterota bacterium | reverse complement strand
CCGACGTTCCAAGGTTGCCAAGGTCTCCTCGTCCACTATCTCACCGGACTCGGCGTCTACACAAATTGTATTCCTACCACATTGGTCGCAAGGTGCCCAGAGTTCCAGCCTTTTGCCGTTCACATCTTTGAACAAGAGCAGGTAGGCTCGCCAGACAGGTCGATAATCGCCAGTACAGCCTGCACCGACGATTACTTTCAAATCTTGAATTTTGCCCTCAAGCCCCCTCCCACCCAAATAAGCTCCAATGATAGCGATTGCGGCATCTCTATCAATTTTTGGGACATAATTCGCTGGCATATGGCTATGCAGGTCGCCAGTGTAATCAGTTACCTGACCGGTTTTCGCATTTACATGTATTTCTACGGCTATGCCAAATACTACATCGTCACGATTTGGCACGCTAAAAGTCACAATGTAATCTTCATGACTCTCGATAATCTCAACTGAATCCAGAATTCGGGCTGTGTCATTTTGTATTACTGCGGTCAAGAAGCTACGAGCAATCGATTCAGCCGTCTCTGATTCGATTCTTCGGAATGATGCCGGTATTCTGCCGAATTTCCGGAACTGCTCCGTTTCCTCAAGCGAAAGGGAGGGAACACCTTGTCCTTTCCTCAAGTAACACAACAACTCCGTGCCATTCCTAGGAAAAGCAAATAATGCGTCTTCGGATATGTAATACATTTGACCATATTCAGGAAGATGCTTTGCCATCATCTTCACTTGGCCCTCCATACTTTTTGACAAGCCATTTGACTGCTGCAGCAATCGTTTGATTGTCTCAAGATGAACCGCTATCTTTGTAGAACTAACTGAATCCTGTTCTGCGATATCAACTTGGATTTCCGCTGACGCCTTTGGGACTGCCAATAGCAGCAGTCCCAAAGAAAACAAGCAAATAAACTTATTCATGAATCTCTCCGTATTTTGCTGGATACACCAAAACATCACCCTCAACCTGAATCATGTCGTTCCATGAATTGGGGATATAGGGATAACCATTTTCAGTGAACCTCGCTTTGACTTCACCCACAGATTCAAGTCCGTATAATCCACGAAACTGGACGAGCGCACGATTGTAGGCCAACCTTGCTGCTACTCTCGGCTCTGTTACTCCAAGATTCGTCCAAGAATTAACACACCAAAATAACATAAAAGCGGTATGGTTTCTTCGGTTCGTCGATACAACACAATCAACACCATAATCCAGAAGTGCATCCTTGATGGAAAAATTTCCTGCGCCGGAGCGACATCCTACCACAACGGCTATCAGCACACTGTCCAAGAACCTTGTTCTTTTTGGTTGCTCATTGCAACCGGACCGCATTGGATAATAACCAAGACTGCAGGCGTCACAGTTCGACGGCATGGTCTCCGCAACAAGTTTGTATTTGTAATCATCCAGAAAGAGAACACCGTTGGTATCCACAGCAGTAGTTGTATCATAGACCGGTAAGGAATCAGGTCCCACGGTGTCTTGGCGGGCATTTAGTGTCATGTTGATGCAAGTAGACAGCCCTCCATGGCTCAATAGGTTAAGCGCCGCGCTGCTCCTCATTTTTAGAAGCATTCTATCGGGATTCATACTGTTCCCCTGTTTTACAGAGTAACCTATCGAGTCTCGCGGGTAACTAGTCTGTGCTGCATATACCCAGTTACTCGCATGAGAAAACCTAAAGAGCAATTCACCTGTAGAGTCAACATGCTCGTTCAGAAACCAAACAGAATCCCAATGAAGGTATTTTGTCTGGATCGCCAATTTTTGATCGCAGCTATCGTGTTAGGATCTGTAACCGGACGGGTAATCAAATGCGAGGTTATATAGATTTCTTTGCAATTCCGCGACAACAGATATGTTCTCTATTGAGTCTCATCGCTAGGCTGCCCTCCCTCATCTGAACAGATCATGCAAAAACGGCTGAGAACCATGTGTTAGAAGATATACTCTGCACCTAATCCAAACCAATCATGCAACCGCACGATTTCGCCCGTGCGCGACATAAGGCTCAATGGTTTACTCCCTCCGAACACACCGAAACCCCACGATCTTCGACTGTTCCCCCGGCTCCAACCCGTTTCTCGCAAACGGTTCCAATTCACCAAAATCGTTTTTGTACGCCCCACCACGGATCTCTCTGTGGGTACCGGAATATGGTCCAAACCTGAATAAGCAGGTAGAGTAGGGATAGTCGTCACTATACCAGTCATGACACCACTCGTAAGCATTGCCAATCATGTCGTACAGTCCGAATGGGTTCGGTTTTTTCTGAGCCACCGGATGAATCTCATAGCCGCTGTTCCCGATGTACCAGGCATACCTACTCATACTATCGGTGTTCGCATACTCTCCCCACCAGTATGCCGATTCAGTACCGGCTCGGCAGGCGTATTCCCATTCGGCGGCCGTTGGGAGGCGATAGCCGTTCGCAGCTCGGTTGAAATGAAAGCCTCTGAATCCAACCGGAATTCCGTAATCGTGATATACATGGGACCACGCGTAGCACGTATCGAAACCTGCGATCCTGCTCAGTTCGTTGCAGAAAACCACCGCCTCAAACCAGTTGACACTGGTGACCGGCCTGGTTTTCAGATTGGGAGGATCGGACCGAGGGGACCATCCAGGCTCTATTACCATAGCATATAGTTCCATGGTGACCTCGGTGGCCATAATGGAAAAAGAATCTACTTCAGTCCTACAGTCCCCTTCGGCCGTATCGCCTATAATCGCATCACCGGCGGGTATATCTCGGAACATTAACGGCTGCGACAAGCCCCAGACGGCTTCGCTCCTTTCGATCCTTGATGAGTAGCCGAATTCATTGAAAGCCTCGACCTCCAGGTAGGTTGTATCTTTCTTTCCTCCACTCGGCACAACTCCATGCCATAGGAATCGAAGACTGTTTGACGAATCCGTCCAGGTAGTGTCGTGATTCGTTTTCCAGCGCAAGAATTTGAGCGGCGGAGAATCATCAGAATTTTGGAAGTAGCCTTCTACATGGTGGGCAAATGTGTCACCCGGCTGTAATGCCGCGAAAGGAGTTCCCACATACTGTGGTGAATTTGCGAATCTAAACCACGGCGAATACATTTTGGTGCGCTCAAAGACCTGCATGTGCGGCCTCTCGGGAACATAGACCGTGTCATTACCATCGATCATCCGGACTTGCCAGACAAGATTTTCCGGGTACCCAAGCTCTCGAAGGGAAGGATCAAGCCGGAGCTCGAATGAGCCGTAATTCTTGACTCTCACAATGCCAATATAGTTTGTTGTGTCAATGGTACCGTCGCTCAAAAATTCCAGGGTAACCTTCAGATAATACCCATCATCGTCGTCCCTCAACAGTGCCCGATAGACATGAGTGGCGGTCGAATCTCCCAGGAATGTGAGGGGTTTTTCCGTGTGGTCGACATTGACTCGCAAGTACACCTCAATTCCCGAGTGTTTCAGACTCCAATAGTCCAAATCGTAAGCTCGAATTTCAACCTTGTCGTCGTAGCCGTGCCCGCAGAGTTCACCTCTTGGTAATTCTACGCAAGCGTAGTCACAACAAGGGTACAAAGGAGCCACCGGTCTGTTGAACTCATTGCACGCCGGGAGCATGAGGGCAAGCACAGCGAAATAGATGCGCATTAATCCAGTTTCCATCGGATCCTCAACTGAAAAAGCGCATTTCTCGCGGGATAAAAACGTCGCATATACTGGCCGTTGGAACAGGGATTATGTAACTTGGGATCGACATTGAGCATGTGATTTGTGATCGACATATCTACCGACGCAAAATCCTTCGCATGGTATCTCACACCGGCCCAGTAGTAATTCGACGAAGGCTTGTACGAGAAAACGTTGGAGTAATACCGATCCACCATTATCGTATCCTGGGGGCTATTGAACCAGAGCAGCTCATTTGCCCCAAAAATCGTGAAGTTTTTCAAGGATGGGGACTCGATCTCGATTCGATGATAATACCAGAAAGACCTATCATTCGACCCAAAGAAGTCAATCCAGTCATTATGAGGAAGGATAGCATTCTCCAGATTCTCGAAATATTTTTGGTCGACCCCGGTCGTGGGTATGAAGTGCTTCTGATAATACCTCACTTCCGGGTTGATGTGAAACGGGACACGCCTGAGAGTGTCCCTCACCGACAACCCGAGGGCGAAGCCATGTGTTCCATCCCCTTTGCCGGACGAATAAGTATCACCAGACTCTGCCCAAACCCGTTTGAAGCCATACTCGCCATAGAGTTTCACGGGTTTGAGATCGATCGTGAAGTACGGAAGCAGATATCCCACGGTGGTCTTGTGTATTCTCCAGTACGCTGCATTGCTGCCGATTTCCAGTTTTCCGAAACCTGCTGACAGGCCGGGGCAAACAATGTCTTCATCAAGAGTGTAGCCTTGGCCCCAGAATGAAAGGGCACCCTTGTATCGGCCGATGATAATCTCACCCGTAGTACCCAGATTGCGAAAATTTTTGAAGGTAAGACCATGGCCCACCGTAACTCGTTCCGTTTCGCCCGCAGAAAAACTCCAGCGGAAATGCCCATTGGAGTCACCCCACCCTAAATTAACACGCGCATAGGGCTCGATATCGCTGCGCTGCGTGGTGGAGAACTCCGGGGTGTGCAGACGCATCCCAATTTCTGCGTTATTCCTGGGATTCAATCCGCCGATAAAGGAGAGGTCGCCATAGAACACCCCATGATGATTTGCGGTGTTGCCGACACTGAAGAGTTCATTCACCGGTTTCGTACCGGCAAAGTACCCCTCCGTTGTCGCCGTGAGATACCGCCCTGTAACGGTGGAATCGGAGCACGGGACTGAGGATATCACAAAAAGAACTGCTACCAAGGTGAAACGGAGGAACATGAGAGATTTGGCCCTGCCGGTCTGAGGTGATCAGGTTTTGATATCCTATAATATAAAGCCGGCTCGTCTGGAGATGTGACCGAGTGTTTCTTCTGCTAACCAGGAACGG
>CAZEMW010000336.1:0-4982 GCA_964513105.1 uncultured Fibrobacterota bacterium | reverse complement strand
AAAGATCAGACTTCGGCCAGGCTCAGCCACCAAACAGAGAATTCCTTTGTCTGACAAATACTACGCTAAGGCCTGTGCTGCGATGCACTGCGGCGCGCTGCGTTGCACTGAGCCTGCCGAAGTGAGCTTGCGTTGTGTTGAGCTTGCCGAAGTGCCGAAGTGAGTCCCAATCATATGATGCTCGGAAGAGGCCGGGGATGAGGGGAGAAAGGTAGCCTAATCCACATAGATCATTTTTCGTGTCATTCCGCCGTCAACAATGAAGTTCTGTCCGGTAATGAATCCGGCGTCGGGGCATACCAGAAACACAACCATTTCAGCGACATCTTCAGGGGTTCCGACTCTCCCGACCGGATGCTGCTCATGGTCTTCTCTTTCCAGGTCCGGCTCATGCCGCCGATCCGATCGTTTCCAGTCGGCAACTTCGATCCACCCCGGACTGACACAATTCACCCGGACTTTCGGACCGAGGCTTACCGCCATGGCATGGGTCAGAGCCACAATGCCGCCCTTTGAGGCGGAATATGATTCCGTATCCGGTTCGGATTGAAGAGCACGAGTCGATGCGATATTTACGATGCAGCCGTTTGTTTTTCGCAACGAAGGAATCGCGTATTTTGCACATAGAAAATACCCGGTAAGATTCGTAGCGAGTACTTCGTTCCATTCTTCCAGTGTCAGCTCATCGACCGGTTTGCGCTCCACCATTATACCGGCATTGTTTACCAATGCATCGATCCGCCCGTATTCCGCAAGCGTCCGATCAATACATGCACGTACATCCGATTCCACCGCAACATTCCCATGCACGAATACGACTTCCCCGAATGTGGCAAACCCCTCGGCGACTTCTCTTCCCGCGACCTCGTCGCTGTCCAGGATAACCACCTTCATTCCTTCACGGAGCAAGAATTGAGATATCGCTTTCCCGATCCCCTGTGCCCCTCCGGTTACTACCGCAACATTATCCCTGCATTTCATAAGTACATCCCTTCCGTCACAATCCGGTCGGAATATCCACGAAGATTGATTCCACCCCGAGTTTCTTCTCAACCAAGCCCTTCAAAGCCATAACCCCGAGGATCTCGGTTGCGTGGTGTCCGGCAAAAATGACATTCATCTCGGTATCCTTAACCGCATGATAGAAGTCGGTGGCTTCTCCGGTTATGAAGAGATCGAGCCCCATAGCCACGGCATGCTCAAAATCCCCTCGTCCGCCGCCGCCGGATATAACCCCAACCGACCGAATACGTGATCTCCCGAAAGGTAATACTTTACAGGACGTACTCAGCCCCTCGCTCAGTTTTTTCTCTACATGCTCAATCGATACCGCCGGCTTGAACTCACCATGGTAACTGAGATTTTTCCCGTCCCGCGAAAGAAACTCTCCGGCAACCCGAGCGCCGAGCAGTTTGAGCAGTTGTACGTTGTTGCCCACCACGGGATGACGATCCAGAGGAAGATGGCATGCATACAGGCTGATGTCATTGCGATGCAGGATATCAATCCGCCTCTTTGTGGCTCCTTTGATGCATGGATCATTCATTGCCCAGAAGAGCCCATGATGGACGATCACCATATCGCACTTTTCCTCGACCGCCCGCTCGAACGTCTCGATACCGGCATCCACCGCAAACATAATCTTCCGTACATCATCCTTGCCTTCGAACTGCAATCCGTTCCACGACGCATCCCGGATCTCTCCGATGCGGAGCCGGGAATCCAGATACTCTGTTATGCTTTTCAGTTTCATGTGCTTAACTCTCGTTGCGTATCAGCCGATGCAATGTCTCGGCATCCTCAAGAAATTGGTTTTGATCGTCGTCTTTGACGAATTCCAGTAATGCATGATGAGTTCCTTCGGCGCTCCGGATCAGTTTGAAGTACTCTCTCCACGGGTGCATACCTTCCGAGAGCGCCGTCTGATCCTTCCGTCCCGTAACCCAGTGGAACACATGCACATTCGACAATCGCGGCAAAACCGTGCGAAGTCCCTCGAGGCAATAGGCCGGCTCTTTTCCATTGTGGGGTTGCCAGTATGACTTGATATTTGGATGATCACACTCCTCATAGAACACTTTAACCGAATCGTTTGTATCGGTCAGAGTATTTCCGTGGTACTCAAACGATATGGACAGAGCCATTTCCTTCGCCGCCTCGGCGGCACGCAGGGCTTCCTCGACAATTCGAGTTCGGTCCGAAGGATCGGTATCCGCGGATGCACCTTTGCCGGCCCACATTCGAACAGTCGGTGCCCCAAGCGCGACGGCGGTTTCTAAAACCCCTTCCAAAGCCGGCTGCTCGGGCATGCCGACCCGATAATACGAGCCATATGCCGCTACCGCAAGTCCTGCGTCTTCGGTCGCCCGACGGACTTCAGTTGCCCGGACGGTATCTCCATGAGGAACGTGAACATCTCCTCCCCACTCAATTGACCGAAGGCTTGCCTGTCTGACAAGGTCGATGACTTCTAAGGGAGTTTTTTTGCGGAAGGTAATTGACACAAGTCCCGGTTCAATCATAGCGCTTCCAATCTACTGTTGTCTGTATCTGAGGCATAGTGCCGCTCCCCTCTTTTCTTCGACAGTCCTGAGGCCGTCACACTCTCGAGACTTCTGCGAGAAGAGGGTATAGATGTGAGTTACGCCATTATTTCGGCAGCCTCACGAGTAATTCGCCACTGCAGCGGTTCTCCATGCACCCATCTTTCGAGTTCATCCACCGCATACCGCCCGAGCCGTCGGAGTTCGTTTCCATTTGATCCCGCGATATGGGGCGTCATAACCACATTCGGCAAATCGAACAATGGAGAATCTTCGGACGGCGGTTCCGGATCGGTGACGTCCAGGATTGCGGTCAGATCATTACGCGTTCGTAAAACTTCAATTAGTTCCTTTTCGTGGACAACCGCGCCACGTGCCGTATTGATGAACGTTGCCCAGGGCTTCATTGAAGCAAAATGCCTGCCGCGAATCATCCGATGAGTTGAATCCAGCAGCGGAGTATGCAGTGAGACCACATCGGCGTCCCGGAAAACAGTATCCAGATCCACGGGCTCCGCTCCCAGTTCGCGAATACCCGACTGGTCAACCATGGGATCATGAGCGATAACCTTGACATCATATTCTTTGAGACGTCCACAAACCATTCTGCCTATCATGCCGAGAGATAGTATGCCGACAGTAGTTCCGTACGCCCCTCGGGAGGGAATCACCTCGCCCGGTTCATATGCTTTTTCTCTATGAATCAATCGGGAAATCCGCCAAATATTCTTGAGTGAAAGCACAATCTGGGCTACCGTGTATTCGGCGACCGGAACGGCATTGGCCGCCCAGGAACTGGTTAGCACCAGGTCTCGTTCCCAGAAATCCCTGGTCACGAATGACCGGACCGATCCCGCGCCATAGAAAACAGCTTTCAGCTCAGAAGCATGCTCAAAGAAGGCTGCATCCATCAGCGGTGCCCCCCACCCCGACAGAATGACCTCCACTCCGTGAAGTTTTTCCGGGAATTCGGCAACATCATCGCGGCTGAGCGGTTCACAAACAACATCAACAAGACGGTCCACCCTGGCACGCTGTTCAGTATCGTATATATTGGGATAATGGCGTTTGTGAAGTATAAACGCCGCTTTCAGCTTACTCATTTGCTCCCCTGCTGTTTCAGGAGTTCAAGAGTTTCAATCACCGGTGCTCGCTCGACGGTATCGTAAATGCCCGATGTGCCGGGTTTCTCAGGAAGTACGAATCGGATTTTCCCCTTTTTCACTTTTTTGTCGGAAAACATCATGTCGTAGAGTTCCTCCGCCGAGGGGATCGACGGCAGTGTTGGTTTGATTGAGTGTACCATCAGTCGCTCGTATTCTTTGATATATCGTTTGGGAATTGTGCCGACTCGAATACCGAGGTCAACCGCGAGCGCCATCCCCCAGTGGACGGCTTCTCCATGAAGGATTCCCTGATAGTTGAAGTACTTCTCGAGGGCGTGGCAGAACGTGTGACCGAAATTCAGCAGCGCCCGGTTTCCGGATTCCCGTTCGTCTGCACTGACAACTTCGGCCTTGATAGATACACTTCGTCGAATCGCCTCCAGGAGTTTCTCTCTGTCTCGAGCAAGAATCGGCTCGTGATTGTCGGCGATAAAGTCAAACATCTCACGTCCCCCGATAAAGCCGTACTTGAACACTTCGGCGTACCCGGATACCAGTTCGCGCTCCGGAAGCGTGTCCAGGTAGGCGGTATCTATGTAGACCAGTTCGGGTTGGTGAAACGCACCGATCAGGTTTTTCCCCATTCCATGATTCACTCCCGTCTTGCCCCCCACGCTGGAGTCGACCATGGCAAGCAGAGTCGTGGGGACCTGGACATACGTTATACCACGCAGAAAAGCCGATGCGGCGAATCCACCGACATCTCCGACAATTCCACCGCCGAAAGCAACCAGCACGGTGCCCCGATCCAATCGTGCTTCGAGCAGCCGATCCAGGATCCCGCTCCAGGTCTGAAGCGTTTTGTGCTCTTCACCGTCGGGGATAACACACTCGACGATCCGCAGCCGCTTCTCCCAGGCGTCGATTCTCTCTCCATACAACTGACGAATTGTTTCATTTGTCACCAACGCGACCGAACGTCCCGGAAACTGCGAGTCCAGAAGATCGGCCAGTGCCGTAGGCTCGTCGATATATACCGGATAGGAACGTGTCCCCAAATCAACCGTAAGCACCATTTTTCACTCTCTCCGTTAGGTTATCGTTCCTGCCGACAGTCCATTTTTGCTCCAAGGGCAACGAAATCCTCCTGAAATGTGGCATAGGTAACTTCGGCGCACTCAGCCTTTTCGATTATCGTTTCACCCTCCGCGACCATCCCTGCCAATGCCAGCGCCATTGCCACCCGATGGTCGTCGTGGCTGTCAACGCGAGCGCCGGCAAGACGACTCTTGCGGATCACCAGACCGTCGGAAAGCTCATGAATATCGGCTCC
>CAZEMW010000335.1:0-4984 GCA_964513105.1 uncultured Fibrobacterota bacterium | reverse complement strand
TCATCCAGCGTGGGTATGATAACGACCGCTTCATACCGTTCATTGATGAGTCGGCCGACAAGCCTGACTTCCTCTTCCCAGTTATTGTAGTCCTCGAAATGCCTGAACTCACGTCCTTTCGCCCATGCTCGCCGAGACAGATGCCCCAGAAGGTATTCGTAATGTACCGAGTAGAATGGCAGGACAACGCCCCACAGTTTTCTTGTTGGCTGCTGGTCGGTCACAAACGAACCCATGCCGGCCTTTTGGACAATAAGCCCTTCATCCGAGAGCATTTTAAGCACCAGCTTTGCCGTTTCCCGCGAGACCCTATGGCGGTCCTGAATTCGGTTTATCGAATCGATTCGGGCTCCCGGTTCATACTTGCGGGCCAGAATCGCCTCCCGATAAAAATCGGTCAACCGTTTGTATTTTGGAACAAACGGCTCCTTGCCCTTTTCCTCATTTTTCCTGTTTGGCTCTGAATTCACACTGTGATCCTATGTGATGGTTTTTCAACCATGAAATGAATATACCGTATGCCGTGAGAGGAAGCAAAACATCCAGACAATGCCCATTCCGGTGTAGATTGAATGGATATTCTGATGTATTTTCATTGTGAGATGGTAGAGATTTGCTCAGCATCGGGTGATAGTTGCCGACATTCGGCGCCGGATTCCGTATATTCTGAAAGCAGGACAGAAAAGTAGCTGAATACCGCTCTGCACCAGGCGTGAATTGATGTGATATTTTATCCGGAAAAAAAAAATGATACCAGATACGAATCCATCGATGCTTGAAATACCTCCTTCAAGCGTCCAAATCGACGAAAAAGAAGTATTCCGGGCGATCGGCTATGGTCGGAAGCAGCCCGATTCGGGCATGGTCGAGTTTTACCGACAAGCCCTGGAGCAAAGCCTGAAATATATGGAACCGGCGGCCGGGAGTGTACGAATTGATAATTGCCGAATAGACGAGGGCAGCTTTGTGGCAGACACCGTCACTTTCGAATGCGGACGAGTCATAGCCCGGCAGTTACACAAAGCCGGCACCCTGCATTTTTTCGCCTGCACTCTCGGCCACTCGTTCGACCTGTGGTCTCGATCCCTCTTTCATGGAGATGATCCGTTGCAGGCGCTTTTTGTCGACGCCATAGGGTCGATAGCTGTTGAATCGGTGGCGGATCGCCTGGAGGATTCAATACTTCAGGTAGCCTCAAACATGGATTTCTCATGCAGCAACCGTCTAAGCCCGGGATATTGCGATTGGAATGTGCGGGAGCAGGCAAAGCTATTCCGGATCCTGCCCCCGGATTTCCTGGATATCAGGCTGTCGGATTCCGCAATGATGACTCCCATGAAATCGGTGAGCGGCGTAATCGGCATGGGAGCAGGTGTTCGGCGCCTGCATTCGGCATGCGGGCTGTGTTCGCATAAGACGTGTCATTTGCGGAAAGCTTAGATAGTGCCTGTCCGAAAACTCCCGAAAATGGACATCGAGTCCCGATTTCAATCGGGAAGATGCCCTTTTTCGGCCCCAATCGACGGGTTCATCTTCCCGAAGCTGATTCGGGACTCGATGAACGGGGTGTTTTCGAGAGTTTTCGGACAAACACTAGATAGTGTTCGGCAGGATCGAAAAAAAGGTAATCGTAGTCCAGGGATGCTCCCGGTTACGGCACGTACACCTCCACAGTCCCGACCGCAAGGCCGTCGGGATCGATTCCTCCTATTGCATAAATCCGTCCTTCGGCGGTAGCAAGACCAAGATCTGATCGTGGGGTGGGAAGCGAGTCCAGTTTTGTCCAAGTACGATTCCTGCAATCAAACTGCTCCGCTATACCGGTGACTCCGAAAGCAGTCCGGCCCCCTGCTACGACAATCAGCGTCTCCCGGTACACTGAAGCTGCATGGCCCATGCGTGGTGTCGGCATGTGCGCTATGGTCAACCATTGTCCATTTTCCCCATTCAAGGCTCTCCGTTCGACGGTTCCATGTATGCCGGCACGTCCGTTTCCTCCGAATACGAACAGATGCGAGTCTCCACGGTCCTTCACTATCACGGCAGGGAAACAAGCTCTGTCCGCATTCATTGCCTCCACGAGAGTCCAGGTACTTGAGAACTCATATACCTGGTTGAATGGTTTCCTGGTTCTTCCCCCGAGAAGAACCATTCGTCCGTCGGCCGAGACGAGCGCCGCGTCTCTCCGCTTTCCCGGTAGATCAGGGCCGTATTGCCAAACCGTATCAGAAAGAGTACGGTATTGCACCGTTTGCAAGACACCGGAATCGGCGGATTCCCCTCCGACAACATATATTCGGCCGTTGTGCAGTGCCGCACCGGCCGCTTGTACGTTTTCCCGCAACGGGGCGACCATCCGCCACTCTACGGCCGACACCGAGTATTCATACACCGAATACCATCGATCGAGTTGATTGTTGGCTCGAGATATTACATAAATCTTCCCATTGCTGACGCCGCATACCGTCGTTGGCCCCTTGAAAGGTCCATCCGGCAACCTATTCCAGGTACCGGCATGCAGCGTGCGAGTAGCGACGGTCACAACCACACTGTCCCACCAGTGATCGCCTGCCTCGTCCGCAAACCGAACCCAAACCCGATGTTCACCACTTTCGGCCCACACGTATGTAAGCGTGTCAACGCCTGTTTGCCCTTCCACGGCATGCTCTGCAACCGGTTTCTCTGCTGAATTGACATACCACTGCACAGCCACATTTTTCCTTGTCGGATTTCGGTACGAGGCGTGAAGCTCCGCCGTATCGCCAATCGCAACAGGTACATTGGCCGACACGGAAATACTGCAGGATGTCATGACGGATTCTCGAGGCGCAGGGAAAACCGTCGAGATTGGGGACGGCTTCCGACTGCGCTTCGCCGTTGTATCGACCGCGACCACGTAGTACTTGATCTGATCTCTCAATACCACACTCGATCCGGCAAGGGTGTCCTGAAACCGCGGTTGGGTCACGACGACCGGCAATTGTTCATACACACCCTCCGGGGTATTTCGGTACACTTCGTATCCCTTCAGGTCACCCACTGAAACCGCGGGCCATTCGAGCGAAACGACACCTGTCGTCGTATCAAAGGAAGCCGAAAGATCGACAACACAGGGTGGTTCCTCATTCGGATCGGGAGTCAACACAAGATCGCCCAGCTCGACCATCGAACCGGGCAGAATCTCGATTGGCACCGTAATCATGGAAAACGGCGAGGGCGGGCTGCAGCGCAGCACTCGATTTCCCGACACCAGGCTGTCCAGCTCAAAAACGCCGGAAGTGTCGGTAATGTCAAGTGCCGGAAGCCCACGGACATAGCATATCGCTCCACCAACCCCCACTCCCCGATAGGTTATTCGACCGACAACTCTACCCGGCGCCCGAAGTGTATCGGTGCCAAGATTGTACGGAGCGTCCGTTTTTTTGTATTCAATCCCTTCACGGAACAGTACCAGTGCCCCATCGTCGCTCAGCGCATGCAAGGCATACTTCCCCTGCTCCACCGAAGAGAATTCGTACTTTCCTCTGCCGTCGGTTTCGGTGTGAGCGGCGGTATCGTAGACTATGCTGTCAGTTGATCCGGAGGGTCTGAGAAGCGCGATTGAGGCATCCAACGCGGGTTCTCCCAGGGTATCGACCAGATGACCGTATACGGTTTCGGATCCGCTTCCCGTCTGAAGAACTTCTCCCGACTCATTACAGCTCAAGAGTATCCCGACAAACGAAAGTGCGAAGATAATTACCGGCCAACGCATAGACACAGATCTTTCTACCACTTCGACAGTGGGAACAGTTGGAAATTGAACTGATACACCCGGTCGACCTCTTCGTCCTTTTCAGCGAGCGCAAGCAGTCGTCGACGCAGTTGCGTGATTTCCCGTCGGGCAATGCGAAAACTCTCTTCCGAGAGGGTCAGGGTCAGTGTAGAACTGTCGCGGACCTCCCCACTGAACCGATCAAGTGCTTCGGACGCCAGAGCCATGGTTGCCCGCTGGAACCGGGCAACATGAAGAGAGCGTTTGTCGTTTCCGGTACTCAGAAGCGGAGTGGATTGAACATACCTGCCGGACTCTTCCTTTTTCACCAGCCCCAACCGTTCGAGCAGTTCCACGGCTCTTCGCGCTTCATGAGCGGAAATGGAAGGCTGAAGTTTTTTCCCAAGCGCTTCGCAGTCACCGTCAAATGGGAAAAAGAAGAGCAGCTCACGGATTGCCGAGTATTGCCACTTCCCGTAGAACTCAAACTGGTCCCGTTCCAGCTCGTTCACCCGGACATCCCGACGCGTGAGGACTTTCTCATAGAAATGCGCCCGTTCATCGATGGTCTTCGCTCGGGCGAAGCCAACCATGGCTTCGAAATGCTCGGTGGCGGCGGCATCCAATTTCATTGCTTTGGCGAATTTGAGCGCGGCAGCGGGAGTGAGATGACGTTTCCCGGAAAGGACGTCGGAGAAATACCCGCTCGAGCGCACCCCGGCCTTCATGGCAAACCATCGATGCGAATACTTCGGGTCTTCCGCTTTTTTCTCCGTGTAGTAGTCCTGGAGGAACGCTCTGTAGTCGGTATATTCGAAAATGTTCGGCACGTGATCTCCCGTTCTGCTACCGCTAATATAGCCGATTGGCAGCGGGTGGACGGCATATTCCGTGAGGATTCGCTCACAGATCGGGAGCAAGCCGCAAAATATACCCTGCCCCAAAACAACAGAAGCGTCTTCGTCCGCCGATACGGAATGAAGACGCTTTCACAAGATTGGTCCGTCAATCAACTGCTCACGAATACGCGCAGCACCAAGTCCGTCACAACGTTAACAGGTACTCCACCAGATCACTGATCTGCTGATCGGTCACGCTTTCCTCGATTCCATGATTATACGGAGAATAAAAAAGCTCCTGAAGAGTCGCGCAGCTCCCGTTGTATCCGTACGGGGCGGTGCGCCAGAGTTCATGTAATGTCGGTGTATCCCAGGTACCGTCGAACGGTCC
>CAZEMW010000334.1:0-4986 GCA_964513105.1 uncultured Fibrobacterota bacterium | reverse complement strand
TTTGCGGAGACTGAAACCGACTTTGATATCTTTGATGTCGAGAGTGAGGGCATGGAGGGGAATTGAGAGCCGCACGTTTGTAATAGTGGCGGACAGGAAACCGAGCCGTACTTTTTCCAGTTCGAACTCCCCCTCGACCAGCGGACGTATCCGTTGGCCGAGGATTCGTTCGAGATCCCGGTTTTTCTCAAGGTATCGAATGCCCTCGTAAAGTGAAATTGCCAGAACGAGGGCAATGAGAACAGCATACAGCACCCATCTACGCGGTTTCATCCACCGCCTGAATGGTTGTAAACTTCAGGTCCTCTTTGTCGAAGTCGACTTTGACCGTATCGCCTTCGCGGAAATTCTCATGAAGAAATTCTTCGGCAAGACGATCTTCGACCAGACGCTGAATCGACCGGCGCAACGGACGAGCTCCGAGAACCGGATCGTATCCCTTGTCGACGATAAATTCTTTTGCTTTGTCGCTCACATGAAGGTGAATGTTTCGTTCTTCGAGGCGTTTTTCAACCTCGCGGATCTGAATATCGACAATCTTCGCAATTTCATCCTTGCCGAGAGGATTGAACACGATCGTCTCGTCGACACGATTCAGAAACTCGGGGTTGAACAGCCGCTTCAGCTCGTCCATAACCTTTGACTTCATCGCGTCATACGTAGACAGGTCAGTCGTTTTTCCAAACCCGACTTTTCCGGTGCGTTTCACCTCGCGTGTACCGGCGTTGGACGTCATTATGATCAGAGTGTTCTTGAAGTTCACATGCCGTCCATATGCGTCGGTCAGGATACCGTCGTCGAGGATTTGAAGCAGGATGTTGAACACATCCGGATGGGCTTTTTCTATCTCGTCGAACAGCACCACCGAATAGGGCTTCTTGCGGATTTTTTCACTCAGTTGTCCACCCTCTTCGTAGCCGACATATCCTGGAGGTGCCCCGACAAGACGTGAAACGGCGAATTTTTCCATGTACTCGGACATGTCGATTCGCACCAGCGCGTCTTCGGAGTCAAACAGTGACTCGGCGAGCGTCTTTGCAAGCTCCGTCTTACCCACACCGGTCGGCCCGAGGAAAATGAACGAAGCGATCGGCCGTCGTATGTTGTGTAACCCGGCACGCGATCGTCTGATACTCTTGGCGATGGCTTCGAGAGCCGGGTCCTGTCCGATAACCCGTCGACGAAGCTCTTCTTCGAGGTTGAGAAGTTTCTTTGATTCCTCTTCTTCGAGGCGGGACAAAGGAATGCCCGTCATAGTGGAGATCACTTCGATAACGGTTGCTTCATCAACCAGCAGGCGTTCTTCGGACTTAGATTTGCGCCACAGCGCTTTCTTCTCCAGCAAGTCGCCCTTCAGTTTATCCTGTTTGTCACGAAGCTTTGCGGCACGCTCGAATTCCTGCTGTTCTACCGCCTGCTCCTTTTCCCTGACTACATCGGAGATCTCTTTTTCCATGTCACGGATCTCGGGCGGAATCTCCATGCTCGAAAGCCTTTTGCGTGCACCGGCCTCATCAATGACGTCAATAGCCTTGTCCGGGAGAAACCGGTCGGAAATGTATCGCTCGGAAAGCGTCACCGCCGACTCGATGGCCCGTTCGGAATAATTGACCGTATGATGTTCTTCGTAACGGATGCGCAACCCGCGGAGAATCTGAATTGTTTCCTGCACACTCGGCGGGTCGACCATTATGGTTTGGAATCGACGAGCGAGTGCGCCGTCTTTTTCAATGTATTTGCGGTATTCGTCGAGTGTTGTTGCACCGATACACTGAATCTCACCACGCGAAAGCGCAGGTTTGAATATGTTCGACGCGTCAAGGCTACCCTCGGAACCGCCGGCACCGACAATGGTATGCAACTCATCGATAAAGATGATTATGTTGTCGTTCTTCTGCAATTCAACCATAAGCGCCTTGAGACGTTCCTCGAATTGTCCCCGGTATTTTGTCCCGGCAACCATCGAAGCCATGTCAAGGTTGATGACCCGCTTATTTTCGAGAACCTGAGGAATTGCCTTTTCGTGGATTTTCTGCGCCAATCCCTCGACAATTGCCGTTTTGCCAATTCCCGGCTCACCGATAAGCACCGGATTGTTCTTTTTGCGCCGGCTGAGGATCTGAACCACGCGCTCAATTTCTTTCTCACGGCCGATCACGGGATCAAGCCGTCCTTCGCGAGCCATGTTCGTCAAATCACGACCGAAATGGTCGAGAAACGGTGTTTTGCTTTTCTCCTTGGAAGATCCTACACTCTCTCCGCCACGAAGAACGCGTCCGATTTCCTCTTTTACTTTTTCGTACTCAAGCCCGGCGGCAGCCAGTGCGTTTGCCGCAGCCGACTCGGTGTCTTTCATGAGGGCGAGCAGCAGATGCTCGGTCCCTATGTACTTGTGAGACATCGAACGCGCTTCGTTTGCCGCAATCTCGAGAACTTTCTTCGCGCGGGGCGTGAAAGGAAGCATCTGTCCGATGGTCATCATGCCGCCGGTCGACGTAATCGCCTTTTCGATATTTGACGTCAACTGGTCGAGATCAACGCCCATGCTTCGCAACACCGCAACCGCAACTCCGTCACCTTCTTTGATGAGCCCCAAGAGAAGATGCTCGGTTCCAACATAGTCATTACCCAGACGGACCGATTCCTCCCGGGCTATCTGCATGACTTTTTTTACTCGATCCGTAAACATTCCGTTCACAATAATCTCCCCTGTGTGTGGCTTTTACACCTGTACACCAACCACAAATTCACGCATGATCTCCGCACGTCTGGTTCCAACCTTTTCCACCTCCATCATTGCACCTTCCCGGAGCTGAATGTGCGCAGGCATGCATAGAATCATTTTCTTGTTCAGTTCACTTATTGATATCGTATCTAAAATGCCACATTCCTTGCCCGTACGCAATGCGGATGTCAGATTCAGCATTTCGCCCAGATTGAGTGTCCGTGCGTACCGAAGCATTCCATATGCGCGAAAGACTTTGTCGGAAAGCTCGGTTCCGGCTTCCATAAGTACTCTCTCGCGCGCCGTTCTCTCAAACTGTATCACCCTGTCTATCACCGATATCATGCTTTTCAGCACTTCTTTCTCACCGACTCCCATAGTCGTTTGATTTGAGAGCTGGAAAAAATTCCCCAACACTTCCGAGTGCTCTCCGAAAGAGCCTCTGGTCGAAACGCCCATCTGACTGGCTCCCTGAAGGACCTGGTCGATGGTTTTGGTCAGCACCAATCCGGAAAGGTGCAGAAGAAACGATACCCGCATTCCCGTCCCGGCATTTGTTGGGCAGCACGTGAGAAAACCTCGTTGCTCCTCATATGCATAGTTCAGATTTTTTCCCAGTTCGGTATCAAGCTCATCTATCGTGTTCCATATAGATTTCGGTTGATACCCCGCATCCATTACCTGAATTCTGAGATGGTCCTCTTCATTAACGAGCACACAGGTCCTGTATTGAGCGTCGGCCAAAACTCCCCGGTCACCGTCGAGCCGAAGCATATCGGGACTGACCGCCCTTTTTTCAGCAAGGAGTTGCTGGTCCAGTTTTTCCAACGACGCGAAATTGATGCAGTCATACTCACTAAAATATGGCAAAGATCGTACCGAATTCGACACTTCGGCGAAAAGCTTCTGCTTTTCCAGAAGAGACGCGCGGGATGGAAACTGGTGGTCGGCCAGGTTGCGTGCCAGACGGACACGGGTGGACACCACGACGTCCGTGTCCGGTCCGTTGTTGGAGAACCATGCCGGAAGAGTGTACAGCTCGGTGGAAGATATCATTTCTCTGTTTTTCCTTCACCGCACGGTTCCGTAGTCCCCAGGTCCTGGATCCTATCCCGGAGAGCCGCCGCCAATTCGAAATCTTCGTTCTGAACAGCCCGATCCAGCTCTTTGCGCAGACGGGCAACATCACCGGGAAGGGATGATACTCGTCTGTTTGCTCCATAGCGCTTTCCGCGATGAAAACGAGAGCCGTGGGCCTGCATGAGGTACTCATTCACATCGTCGCTGAACGAATGATAGCACTCAACGCAACCCAGTCGCCCCTTCTCGCGAAACTCGGAAAAGCTCATGCGACATCGAGGACAGTTAATATCCTTCTCAGGTTGCGTCTCGACCTGCGGATGTCCCGTAACTTCGATATTGATGCCCTTTTTGCGCGCGCAATCCTCGCAGATATGCCATACCGACGTTTCGGAATGAACAATTTGTGTCAAATGGACGTTGGCCGGTTTCTTTCCGCATTCCTCACACATCTTCTGGTTCATGCCGGCTCCTCTCGACTGCTGGTTTTCTCCAGGATTTTTCCATCTACAAGGTGAAGCACCCGATGCATGTTTTCGGCCAGCGCCATGTTGTGCGTGGCCATAAATATCGTCTGATCAAGCTGTTCATTGGTTTTGTGGAGCAGTTCCATCATTACCTTGCCGTTGCGCACATCCAGATTTCCCGTAGGCTCGTCGGCGAGCACGACTGCGGGTTCGTTGAACAGTGCGCGGGCAAGTGCCACCCTCTGCCGCTCACCGCCGGAAAGCTCCGAGGGATAGTGGCCTGCTCGTTTAGAGAGCCCCATAATATCCAGAAGCTCCTTTGCTCGATCCAATCCCTGGTTTCGCGATTTGCCTCTGATCATTCCCGGAATCAGAACGTTTTCCAGGGCGGTGAAATCGGGTAGCAGGTGATGGAACTGGAACATAAAACCAATGTATTCTCTTCGAAATTTTGCCATTTTATCCATGGAAAAACCACCCAGCTCTTTACCGTCGACAGTGACTGAGCCCGAAGTAGCCTTGTCCAGACCGCCCATTATCTGAAGAAGAGTGGTCTTGCCTACACCGGAGACACCGAGCAGCGCAACCATCTCACCTTTCTGTATGCTGAACGAAACACCGCTCAGAACTTCCACGCCTCCGTCTTCACCCGCAAACGTTTTCCGTACATCGGAGACTTTTACCATTTCCATTTCGACACTCTTACTGTTTGGG
>CAZEMW010000333.1:0-5002 GCA_964513105.1 uncultured Fibrobacterota bacterium | reverse complement strand
GTATTGATTCTGGTCGGGGACTCAAACCAGTTGCCGTCGGTTGGCGCCGGGAATGTACTGGCCGATCTGATTCGGTCGAGAGAAATTCCCCATATCACGCTGACCACCATTTTTCGCCAGGCGTTGCAGAGTCGAATCGTCACAACGGCTCACGATATAATGCATGGAAATGTGCCGTCTTTCGAGAACGGTTCTTCCGATGATTGTTTTTTCCTGAACAGGGAAGGTCCGGAGGAGTGCTTCTCTACGATAGTAGAACTTGTATGCCGCAGACTTCCGAAGCGATATGAACTTGATCCGATCAGAGATATACAGGTGTTGTCTCCGATGCATCGTGGCCCGCTTGGAACGGTTGCACTGAATCACGCCTTGCAGCAGAAGCTGAATCCCTTGGGCGATTCAGTTCTCAAAGGAGAGGTGCGGTTTGCGGTCGGCGACAAGGTGATGCAGGTGAAGAACAACTATGAGCGTGAGGTCTTTAATGGTGACATCGGGTTCATTTTGCGTGTTCTGAAGGACAATGGGGGGGTGCTGGTAGATTTTGACGGTCGCATGGTCCCCTATGAAGTCACTGATCTCGACGAACTGCTTCATGCCTACTGCGTCAGTATTCATAAGAGTCAGGGGTGTGAATTTCGTGCGGTGGTGTTGCCGGTTATGAACCAGCATTATATCATGTTACAGAGGAACCTGGTGTATACGGCAATAACACGAGCGCGCAACTTGTGTGTGATTGTCGGTATGCCCCGGGCATTCCGTACGGCTGTTCGCAATGAACAGACGATTCACCGCTTTTCACATCTTTCCGAAAAGATTCGGCACCGGTTGAACGAATTAATGTCGGTTGGGGGGGGGTGACCTCTGAAGATCGGTAGATTTCAGGCTAAAATGTGCTGTGAGAATTTTTTACTTGATCTAATATGAGGGTAACAAACTATATTAGTACTCCCTGCGCGCCAGTAGCTCAGCTGGATAGAGCGTCGGCCTCCGGAGCCGAAGGCCGGGGGTTCGAATCCCTCCTGGCGTATTTTCTCACCTTATAAGAACAATCACCCTGTGAATGGAATTGACTATCCATTCACAAACAAGGGGGTCGTTATCAGGTACGATACACGAACAAACGGCCTTTTCGAAATTATCGTTCCCGTAATGGACGAAGACGAACTCTTCGATGCTCCTATGCTCGAAGGGAAGATCCAGTCTCTAATCGGGGAAGGTAAACGAAATTTTGCAGTGGATTTATCCCCACTCGACTATCTGTACTCCGATTCAATGAACCGGTTTTTCGTTATCAACCGTCAGGTTCTTGACGTCAACGGTCGTCTCGTTCTGGTTGCCCCTTCTCCCGAGGTGGCAAAAATACTGGAGAGGTCGGGAATTCAGAATTTTCTGAAAGTGTACCAGTCCGAAGAGGAACTGCAACGCGTTTCAGAAGATCTCATTCGACAGACTTCAACGATCAGCATGGATTCAGTCCGGGCGTACCGTGAGCAACAGGCTCCGGAACAACAGCAGCCTGCGCAATCGGAATTTGAGGATTTCAGATCCAATATGGAGGGGTCATTTCAGCCCTCCGAGCCGCAGAAAGCTCCCGAACAGCCGCAATACCGGCAACCTCAGGAACAAGAACCGACGTCTGCTCCGTCTCCGTCGGCTTCTAGTGGTATGGGTACGTATGCGCCTCCTCCTCCGGAACCTCCGATGCAGGAAAAACCGGCCTCGCCGCCTTCCGAGCCACGAGTGGAAAAAGATGATTTCCAGGAACCGGCAAAAAAGTCTTCGGCGGGTATTGTTGTTACAATAGCAATTCTTCTACTGATCGCTCTGGGCGGTGGAGGATATTATGTGTATACCAACATGATGGCCGGCGGCGGCATGTCCCAGCCGATATCCGAGCAGGAGCCGGAAGCGGAAGACGTGCCTCAGGTGAGTGAGGAAATCACCGAAGAAGAGCCGGTTGCCGAGCAAAATGATGAAGAGATCGCTGCTGAGCAAGAGCGTGCGGCAGCTGAAAAGGCAGCTGTTGCTGAGAAAAAAGAAGCGGAAGAAAGAGCTGCTGCGCAGAGAGCTGCCGCAAGACGTGAAGCTGCTCGGCGTGCGGCGGCCCGAAAGGCTGCTGCCGAGCGTGCAGCCGCCCGAAAAGCTGCCGAGGAACGTGCCGCAGCTCAGAAATCCGCCGCATCCGAGCGCGCTGCTGCTGAGAAATCCGCCGCCGAGAGAGCTGCTGCCCAAGAGGCCGCGGCCGAAAGAGCTGCTGCGGAGCGTCGAGCCGCAGCGGAAAAAGCTGCTGCGGAAAAAGCTGCCTCGGAGCGTCGAGCCGCCGCCGAGAGAGCAGCTGCCGAAAAAGCAGCCGCAGCCGAGCAAGCTGCTGCAGAAAAGGCGGCCTCCGAAAAGGCCGCACAAGCTGAGAAAGTGGCCGCCGCCGAAAAGGCCGCCGCACAGCCGCCGGCCGGAGAACCCGGATCCATTTTCATCGCATCCATACCACCGGTTGCCGATGTGTACATGGATGGTAAAATGATTGGGAAGACCAATATTGCCGAACTGAAAGTTGTTTCCGGCAAGCATACAATGAAATTCGTGAAAGGTGCAAAGGAAGTGACCAGGGAAATGACTTTTCAACCCGGTAAGAATCCTTCGCAGATGATTCGAATACAGTAGGTTTTTCGCAGGGAACGAAACTGTCCAGATCGCAAAAAACGATATGAAGCTTAGAGAAAATCAGGACCGAAAACGGAAAATTCCGCTTATTCGGTCCTTTTTATTGCTGCTGGTTGCCTGGATTTGCTGGTATATTGGACCGGCAGATTCTTCTCGACCTGAATCCGCCGAGCAAAAACCCACCCTTGAAGAGCTGGCCGGGGAGCCAATCGAGCCGGCGCCTGTGACGTCCGGCGAGAACACCTGCTATGTAGTGAAGCGAGGCGATACATTTGCAGGGATTTTCGCCAATATGGGTCTTTCCGGAGGGGAAGCAGTCTCCTTTTACAACCTTTTGAAATCCATCGGTATGAACGCGATTTTCCCCGGTGACAGCCTGAATGTCGTGCGGGATTCTGTATCCGGAATTCAGAGTTTTTCTCTTCTCAATAGGCTCCAGCACTGGTACCATGTGCGTCGGGACAGCCTGGGGATGCACGCCGAGCGCTATCCACTGCAGGTCACCCGCCACCGTTGTGTCGTAAAAGGAACACTCGAAAACTCGTTGAGTGAGGACCTGTTCCATTTAGGGGTCGGGGACGCGCTCGTATCGAAGCTTGTCGACATATTTGCCTGGGATATCAATTTTTTCATGGATCCACGTAAAGGTGATCGGTTTGAAATCCTTTTTGAGAAGATCTTTGTCGATGGACGTTTTGTCCGGTACGGAGATATTCTGGCGGCAAACTATATCTGCGAAGATAAGGAGTTTCATGCGGTAGGGCTTCGCAACAACGAAGGCAAGATGGAGTACTTCGATAGAAACGGACGGTCCGTGCAGAAGCAGTTCCTCAAAGCTCCCCTTAAATTCAATCGTATATCCTCGGGTTTTACGTATAGCCGTAAGCACCCGATTCTTGGCTATTATCGTCCACACCTTGGGATCGATTATGCTGCACCTCGGGGAACTCCCGTGTATGCGGCGGCGGATGGTACCGTCAGCTTTGCGGGAAACAGGGGAGGATACGGAAAACACATTCGTATTCGACATGGAGCGTCCTACACCACCTATTATGGTCATCTTCATCGCATTGCCAAGGGAATACGCAGCGGCGCCCGTGTCACTCAGGGGCAGTTTATCGGTACAGTCGGCAGCACGGGGCTTTCGACCGGGCCGCACCTCGACTATCGCATGAAACGCGGTGGAGACTTTGTAAACCCCATGACCGTAAGTTTGCCGTCAAAAGAGGGAATCTCCGAGGAAGACCGACCTCAATTTGCATCTGTACTTCATGAGTGCCGGTCGGTTCTTGAATGGCGATTTGCCGAGACAGGATGCTTCCTGGTCGACGTATTGGAGCCTTCCGCCCCACGCCCCGATAGGTCGACTACTACCTACGCAGAAAAAACAACCAATGGTAACTCCCGAAATACTGATAACCATTCGTAAAGACATTCTCGATTCGGGCAGGGATAACCGGTACAATCTGGCCGCGTACGCATTCGTGCTCAACGGACTCGAGTTCTACCGAACCAAAACCGGCGAGAAACGCCATTTCACCGGTCAGGAGCTCTGCGGTGGCCTTATGGAATTCGCCTGCCGCCAATTTGGTCCGATGACGACTACCGTACTCGAACACTGGGGGGTGCGGAGCACCGATGATTTCGGGAATATCGTTTACAATTTAATAGATATCCGCCTTATTCGTAAGCAGCCGAGCGATTCGCTGCAGGATTTCTTTGGTGTTCTGGATATCCGCGAGTTCTCCGGGCGCAGCGATTATTTTCAAGTCGATCGGGATCATGTTAAGACGATTCGTGGTGCCTGATTGCGTCCTCGGAGGAAATGTTCGCTTTTCAAAAGGCTTTTCCTTGCTTTTCTTTCTGCGGTTTTATATTTTACTCCTTTCCTGATGACGATATTGTGTCGGCGCTTTAGCTCAGTCGGTAGAGCAGGGGACTGAAAATCCCCGTGTCCGCAGTTCGATTCTGCGAGGCGCCACCACTAAAATAGCCCTCAAGGCAAGAGCTTTGAGGGCTGTTTTTGTTTAATATATCCCAGGGTAAGCGGTTTTCGTTGGCCGAACACCACCTCAGGTCCATGGGAAACTCGCCTTTCACCACTGCTGAACTCCCTATCCATCAAATATGTTCCACGGTCGGTTCATACCTTCCCGGCCGATTCCGTTTTTTCATTTCACCTTCGTAACAGGTATGCCACTCCGCTACCAGCCGGATTGCGTCTACTGCGCAGGTTGCTCCTGCACAGAACCCCCTAACGAAGGGGTTAACCCAAGTTTCGCAGCCGACACACGGCATTCTACGTAAGCTATTGCACGATCTTAACTTATCCCGCCGGGCG
>CAZEMW010000332.1:0-5018 GCA_964513105.1 uncultured Fibrobacterota bacterium | reverse complement strand
TTGTACGTATATCCCCGGAAGCCTCGCCCCCGGCCACCGACAAGTCGATACCCCATTCGATCGGTTTCAGTATACTTCCCCGTCTTCGGGTCACGTCGATACCAATGGTGGTAGACCCTGGTCGACAACCTCGTCGGGGCGAATATTGAGCTGAAGCAGTATACGGTATCCCCCTCACTCCACGCAAACGTACTCTCATCATCCCGTCCCCACGCGTACCAGGGAGGTTTGCGATACAGGCATCGATACCCCTCTTCCGAACGCTCGATACTGCGATAAATACCGATTTCTTTCTTTGATAATGGAACGGGCGGTATAATGTTGGCCATATAGAAACCAATAAGAAGAAGGTACACCGTAACTATCGGCCCATATCGAATGGTCTCATTCCTCCCGACATGTTTCACCAGAGAAAACAGCCCGAACGAACAGACTACGGCAAGAAGAAATACCCATGTGTTCATGGTGCGCAACAACACCGGGAGCACCGCATTCAGATACATGAATGCGACGACACCGTACAAAACCGAAGCGAGAGTCACGTTTCGAAGGCGCTTTTCCAGAAATTCATTGCCGATAAGAAGCGCAAGGAGAAACAGCATGAAAAAAAAGGCCGGGAGCGAGGAGGCACTTTTGAAATAGTACACGAAAAACGAACTGAAAAGGCCTCCGAAGAAAAACTGTACCCCCCAGGGGAGATATTCGGAGAACTTAAACGTTATACCCCGGGCGATGAGGACTATCGCGACCCCGGCCAACAGGACGTACGCACCGAAAATCGCCATATCCAGAGTGTTGTCTATCCGCTTCAGGGTAAAATTATCCCATATGAATCCACCGCTGAATGCGACGGCCGGGATATACGTTTTCACCGACTCGTATTTTTGTTTGATTTTTTCCACATGCCGTCGCATGTATTCTCCCAACGAAGAATTTTGATCTTATCAGGGCTGCCCAGGGCTGTAATTCAGTGCCCCCGAAACAGATGTCACGAAAGGACAGTTGAGAGCACTGCGGGCCGCAAGGGTTGGATTCCTTACCGACTTATGTAAAATAACAAAACGGGCTCCCCCGAATCATCCGGCAGACGTACGTATCCGGCATGAGCCCGGTGCGAAGCGGCAGGGAAATCTGCTCCCGACCGTGACCGGTGCCGGACTTTGCAAGGGCAATGCACGGGCACCGTCCGAAGGCCTGCGTGTACTTGAATATACTGTTCGTAGAAACCTTCTACGAACATGAAAACGGAAAGGTCTCCAAGGTTATATTTAGAGTATGCATTGCCCGAGAGAATTGATCATCATACGAACCATGATGGTAATCAGAACGATGCGTCGGGCACCGGCCCGATTCCGGGAACAGTTCGTCGGTTTCTCACAAAGAGGTCAGTTAAGATGTTTGTTTATATAGTTTCAGCTTTCACGCTTTTCATGGTCTTCGCTCTTTTTCTGGTGTTGAGCAAAACTCTGAACAACATTGTGAACCTGCTGGCCAAGATCGAGTACCTGGTGGGCAAAGAAACTGAATACCGCAAGGAGGCCGTAGAAGTGCAGAGACTCCTGGAAAACCCACCGCCGGGAACCGAAAAAAAGAAGTAATGGTCACGGTTTGGCGCAAATTACCGAGAGCCTTTCGAAACCCACTTACGTCGCGACGGTTCACTTTGGCATGGCCGGGCACAACCCGGCGCTCCGAAATGCAGGGCTCTGAACAGTGAACGGGTAGTTTTCCGTGCAGCCACAAATCATGTGTTCCTGCCGCTACGCTTACGGCAGTTGAAAGGATCTAATCGAAATGCCCCGCAAAGGCCATATTATCGTCGTATCAGCCCCTTCGGGTGCGGGAAAAACAACATTGTTGCGATACCTGCATCGACGTATGCCTGATCTGCACTACTCAATTTCGGCGACCACCCGCCCCCCGCGAAAGAACGAAATCCCCGGTGAAGACTACTACTTCATGGATAAACTCGAATTTTCGCAGAAGGCCGAGCAGGGCGAGTTTGCGGAATGGCAGAAGGTTCATGATAACTACTATGGCTCTCCGCGGGAACCGATCGACCGAGCAGTTTCCGAAGGCTGGACGGTGGTCATGGACATTGACGTCCAGGGAAAGCTTCAGCTCGATACGGTTTATCCCGATGCCGTGGGCATACTGATTCTGCCGCCATCAATGGAGGCTTTGGAAACCCGCCTTCGTCGACGCGGCACCGACTCCGAATACGTGATAAAACGTCGTCTGGAAAACGCATCTGCTGAAATTACGGTAGCCGAAACACAAGGTAAATACGAGTATACCATACTCAACGACGATCTTGAGAAAGCGAAACAGGAAATCGTTCAGCTCGTTGAAAAAATCGTACACGGGGAAGAAAAGTGACGTCGAACGCAACCACGCCTGATTCCACCGGTCAAGACTCAAAGGAATTCCGAATTCCTCTCGATGGAGAAGTGATACGGCTGGGACGTGATTCTGCGAGCGATATTCGTCTGGAGGGTGTCGGGATATCGAGAAACCATGCCAGGATCTATACCGACCGCGGAAAACCGCTTATCGAGGACTGTGAGAGCTCATTCGGTATCACGGTAGATGAGCATCCGGTTGAGCGTGCCGTGTTGCGCGACGGAAGTCTGGTGGTAATCGGGGTGTTTCAACTCCGAATTCGTCTCTATGATGAAGAACTGGGCATCTCGGTGGTTCGTGAGCAAGCCGACGCGAAATCGGAGCCTGCCGTAGTGCACCGCAGAGAGCCGATCCGTATCGGCAGAGCTCCCGAGTGCGAAATCTCCCTTTCTCATCCCCAGGTATCTCGGGTTCACTGCACAATTCAACCCGATGCATTGCGCACATACCAGGTTACGGACCATAACAGCACAAACGGGACCTTTGTGAACGGTCGTCCAATCAAGAAGTCCGAAGCCGAAGACGGCGATGTGATACAGGCGGGGCCGTATCGGTTCGTACTGAATCAGGGCAAAATCGTAAAAGTAGACGACTACAACCGGATAACGCTCGAAGCACGAAGAGTGGGAGTCCGTGCGGGATCATCCATGATTATCCGTAACGTCTCCCTGATCATCCCGGCGGGTGAATTCGTAGCCATCCTGGGACCGTCCGGCTCAGGTAAGACAACGCTTGCCGAAGCTCTCACCGGGCGGGCACGCATCAGCAAGGGCCTGATCACCTATAACGGCCTCCCACTGGATCGCTTCATGGCGGCGTTCCAGAGGTCAATTGGGTATGTGTCTCAGGATACGCTACTCCGCCCCGAACTCACGGTTGAGGAAACAATGCGAGAGCAGAGCCGCTTGCGTCTTCCGGGCGATAACCTGCGGGGCGAACGCGAAAACCGCATTGACGAGGTCCTTGAACTTCTAGAGATAGCTTCGCTACGAAAAAGACGGGTGAAAATGCTCTCCGGAGGCGAGGCCAAGCGTCTGCACCTCGGTATTGAACTACTCTCCGCACCCGCGATTCTGTTTCTCGACGAGCCACTTGCGGGCCTTGATCCCGGGTTGGTGAGTTCGTTCATGCAATTGTTCAGAGGATTGTGTGATCGCGGCCATACGCTGTTGCTCACGACACATACAATGGAACAGATTGAGTTGTGTGATCGCGTAGTTTTCATGAACTCCGGCTCAATGGTTTTCTATGGACCTCTGGCGGAAATGAAACATACCGTCGGAGCAAATTCGGTCGCCGAAATCTATCGCAGAATTCGGGAAGGAGCGATTCCGGAACAAACTGCTTCGGCACGTCGATCCGCTCCCCCCGACGACGGCCCATCAGCCCCTGCCCCACCTTCTTCGTCGAATACCGATACCGGACTCCGATTCCGGCCAAAATTGCTGAGTCGAATACGCCAGTTACCGGTGCTTCTGGGAAGATATCTAAAGATACTCACCCGAGATACCCGCAGCCTCTTTGTTGTAATGCTTCAGATACCTGTGATAGCCCTGCTCACCGCACTGGTCTACAGCCGCAAGACCGAATTTCTTCCGCTTTCTTTCTATTTCAGCATTACAATATCCGGAATCTGGGTTGGTGGAGTAAACTCGGTGCGCGAAATTGCCCGGGAATGGGCACTGTTTGACCGCGAGTACCGAGCCGGTCTGTCGAGCGCCGCCTATGCCGGATCGAAGTTGCTGGTGTTTGGTTTCCTTGGAATTGCACAAGGCCTTTTCTTCACCGCTCTGCTTTCACTTACGTATCCATCATTCCCCTGGGAACTGAATTCCGCCATTCTGGTTTCGAGCGCCACGGTTTCGGGCACGGTTCTGGGGCTGACCGTAAGTGCATTCTCGGGCTCGGTTACCCGGGCCGTGAGCTGGCTTCCAGTCATATTCATGCCCCAGATTTTTCTCTCCGGCATTCTGATGCCGTTTGATCGGATGCCGAGTCAGGGCGAGGCTTTGTCGTACCTCACACTCTCCCGCCCAATTTTTTCGATGTTCAAAAAGGTCTATCTTCTAGACCATTCCCTGTGGACTTTGACGGAGTGGAAGCCGTTATTTGCGGTATTCGCCGTATTATGTATATTAGTATTTATTCGCTTAAGGTTATTGAGGTTACAAGGCGATCAACCTCGCTGACAGAATCAATGCTTGAAAGGCGCCGAAGGTCATGGGGATGCAACAGAAATCCGATGAGATGCGATGGATACCCGAACGGCTTGGAAAGTACGATGTGCAGGGAAAACTGGGTCAAGGGGGAATGGGCGACATCTACAAGGCGGTCCAGGAGCCGCTGAAGCGAACCGTTGCGCTGAAAGTGCTGCCTCCCAATCTGAGCCAGAATATCGAATTCTCCAAACGTTTCGAGACTGAAGCAAAAGCCATTTCATTGCTGCAGCACCAGAACATTGTCAGTATCTATGAGTACGGCGAGGAACACGGTCTCAAGTACTTTGCAATGCAGTTCGTTGAGGGCACCGACCTAGCTCGGCGGATAACGAAAAAAAAGACTCTTACCTTTCCCGAAGCTATCGATATTTCAAAACAGATATGTCGCTGACTCCG